>JABDJY010000176.1 GCA_013003285.1 Alphaproteobacteria bacterium
GCGTTCGGCCTGACGGTAAACGGCTATGCCGACCCGGACAATTTGTTGCGCAAGGGTGGCCTTAAACCCGGCGACGCGCTGATCCTCACCAAGCCTATCGGCACCGGCGTTCTGTTCGCCGCCGACATGCGCACCAAGGCCCAGGGAGAATGGATCGAGGCGGCGTTTGCGTCGATGCTACGCTCGGCCGGGCCCAGCGTGCCGATCCTGCGCAGCCATGGCGCCACGGCCTGTACCGATGTCACCGGCTTCGGACTAATGGGGCATCTGGTCGAAATGCTGCAGGCGTCGGGCGCCGACGCAAAGCTTGATCTCGATGCCATACCGCTATTGCTCGGCGCCGCCGGCCTCTCGGTCGACGGTATCGAAAGCACCTTGAAGCCGGACAATGAAGGCGCCGTCGCCGCCAACCACGAACCGGCCGCGCATATCGCCTACCCGTTGCTGTTCGACCCGCAGACCGCCGGCGGCCTGTTGTTCGGGGTGCCCCAAGACAGGGCCGCTACCTGCCTCGACGCGCTACGCCAAGGTGCCGCGCCGGATGCCGCGATTATCGGCGCGGTTACGGAGCGCGAAGGCGAAGCTCCGACGGTGACGTTGAGGTAGCGAAAACAAAACCCCCATGCTTCGACAGGCTCAGCATGAGGGTTTTAGTCTAGTTCCCATCCCCAGCTTGGCGGAAGATGAGTTCATGTGCGCGGGCGTTATCCGTGCTTGGTGCGGTGGCGCTGGTGTGTTGGCACCATGGCGGTGACGGCCAGCGCCTTCAGCGACGGATCCTCGCTTTCCATGGACTCGTCGCGAATGGCGACCAAGACCTTGCCCAGGGTGGTCTCACCCCACAGCCAGTTGGCGACCTCGAAATCGCTGGTGCGCTGGTCGGGCCGGGCGATCGCCGCTTCAGTGTAGAAGTAGCGCATATCGTCGGCCATGCGTTTGAAGCCGACGCCGATTGACTCGCCCTCGTAGGGCGGTTCGGTGCCGAGCGGGTCGACCAGAACGTCGGCGATTACGCGCGCGATTTCCTCGGGTGTCTTGCCGGAAATACCGAAGGCCGAGCGCCCGAAGTTCTTCACCGCTTCCTCGTACCAGGGCCGCAGCAGGTTCACTTCCTGCAGCAACGACTGATAGACCAGATCGGCATCGTTGATATCGTCCATCGGCGGCGCGAAATTGACCGGGCAGGCCCAGCCTTGCGCCTCTTCCTCCTCCGTGCCGGGCGGCAAGTCGGGGAAATCTTCCAGGACCGGGCCCGAGGTCCGTTCCAGCAGCTTCAGGGTTTCAAGCAACACCCGGCGCTGGAAATCCGGTTCGTTGGGCGCGCCCAGGGGACGGCCCAGCTCAAACGGTACCGCCAAGGCCCGCGGCGGTTTGATCTTCTCGGTATGAACCCGGATCAAACTGATATGGGTCGTCGGAATACCTTCGTCTTCTAGAACATGTGCCAGCCCGCCCACGGCGCGCGTGCATTGGGGTCAGACCGGGACCAGAACGACCGCGTCAACCCCATCGTCTTTCAGCAACCCGGCCAAATCGCGGGCCACCGGCTCCATCATCGCCGGCGGTGTGGCGCCCATGAAGGAATAATGGCGCGACGCCACCGACCCGACGACGCCCTGCTCGTCCAACTCGTGCAGCCGGTCGATGGGAAAGGCCGTATTGACGTCCTGGAAGAAACCGGTGCGGTCGAAATTGGTCGACAGATGGCTCATCATCAGCGTGTCCATGTCGGCATCATCGGGAATGATCCGATAATCGCCGGCGCCGGGCACAAAGGGCGAATCTTCCTGACGATGCAGGCCCGCCGTGCTGATTATGGCAATCTTACTTTCCGCCAACGGCTTGGCATCAACCCAGGGTGTCGATTCGTATGTCGGCAGTTCCTGATTGACCAAGCGGTCGCGAAGATGCTCCGGCATTTCACGCAAATGAACCATTATGTCTCCAAATTAAGCGTTCAATTTCGACCGCGAGACTAGCAGCGCCGGCATGGCTGAACAATGCGCCGGCCATGCCCGAGGGGAATAACTGTCTTGCGTGGTCGCTTCGCCCGGGAATCCGGCGCTAAACCTCCCGCATATCCGCCGCGGTGGTGCCGGTGCTGGTGTTAAAGGCGTATTTCGACCAGTTCTTGATCAGAGTTTCGTCGGACGGCGACATGGCCTGCACCGAGGGCCGTTGGCGCATCAGCTGCAACCAGGCCTTCAACAGCACACATTCCTCGGGGATGTGGAAATCCCGGTAATGGGCCAGCGCGCAGAAACGCTGCAAATGGGGCATGAAGCTCAAATCGACCAGGCTGATGTCCTCGCCCAGCCAGTAGGGACCATCGGAGAGTTTGCCCAAGCCTTCATGCTCCATCATGAGCAACGCCTCGGTCAGCTTTTGGGCGTGCATGGCCTGACGCTCGAGCTCCTGCGCCAGCATCAGCTTGTAGACCTGGGGGACGAACCGCACATTGGCGAAGTCGATCCAGATGCGCGCTTTCGCCCGCCCCACCGGATCACCCGGCAACATGGGATGTTCGGGGAACACTTCTTCCAGATATTCGTTGATGACGGCGGACTCGAACACCACCGTTCCCTCGTGGCGGATCACCGGCACCTTGCCATAGGGAGATATCTCCAAGAACCAGTCCGGCTTATCGTTCAGGTCGATCTCGGTCAGGGTGAAGTCGACGCCCTTCTCCATCAGCGCCATGCGCGAGCGCTGGGCGAACGGGCAGGTGCTGGAGCTGATAATCTCAACGTCGGCCATAATATTTTTCTTCCCGCTACATCATCCTTCAACAAGCTCAGGATGAGGTGCCGTAAGCCAAACTGCTCATACCCATCCTCATCCTGAGCTTGTCGAAGGATGAAAGCACAATCTAGGTCCTGAAGCCGATAAAGCCAGTTCCTAATACTTCCCCAGCGCTGCCAAGATGCGTCGCGGCGTGATGGGCTGGTGCGAAACGCGCACATCGAACGGGCTGATGGCATCGTTGATGGCGTTCATCACCGCCGCCGGCGCGCCTGCCGTCCCGGCCTCGCCCGCCCCTTTAGCACCGAGTTCGGAATCGATGGTGGGGGTCTGCACATGGCCGACCTCGATATCGGGCATCTCGCCGGCCATAGGCACCAGATAATCGGCCATGTTGGCATTGATCATATTGCCGGCGGCGTCATAGGTGCATTCCTCGAGCAACGCGCCGCCGAGGCCCTGAATGACCCCGCCGCGCACCTGCTCGTCGACCAGCAGCGGATTGATCACCGTGCCGCAATCCTCGACCACCCAATGTTTGAGGATCTTGACGAAACCGGTATCCGGATCGACCTCGACGTAACAGGCCTGGATGCCGTTGGTGAAGGCGATATTGTATTCGCGCGGCACGAAATGGCGGGTCGCCATCAGCTCGGCCTGGAAGCCCTTGGGGATCAAGTCGGAACGGAAATAGCCGATGCGCGCCACTTCAGACAGCGGCATGCGTTCCGCGCCGGTATCCTTGTCGATCACCGCACCCTGTTGAATGTCGAGCGTCTCGGGCTCGGCCTGCAACAACTGGCCGGCCAGCTCGGTGACATTTTGGCGCAACGCCTTGGCCGCCATCAGCACCGCCTCGCCGCCGATGCCGGCGCCGCGCGAACCCCAGGTGCCGCCACCGGTGGGCACGTTATCGGTATCGCCGGTGATCACACGCACCTGATCGACCGTAGTGCCGAACGCCGTCGCCGCCACCTGGGCGATGATGGTGTCGGTACCCTGACCCTGTTCGGTGATACTGGTGTGGACGACGATGGAGCCGCCGGAATCCAATCGCACCTGGGCGCCGTCCTGCGAGGAGATATGCGCCCCGCCGATGCCGTACATGGCCGCGCCCGGGTTGGTCAGTTCGATCATCGCCGCGAAGCCGATGCCGCGATAGACGCCGTCATTGCGTAACGAATCCCGCTCTGCCTGCAGCGCCTCATAGTCCATCATCGACATTAGTTTTTCCAGCGTCGCCTCGTGCGATAGCGCCTCGAACATGATGCCGCTCACGCCCTTGGTCGGGTAGGCGTCGTCGGGGATCAGATTACGCCGGCGAATCTCGACCGGGTCGATGCCCAACTGACGAGCGCCGTTTTCCACCAGCCCCTCGGTCACCGCGAAGGCGATGGGATGGCCCACCGCCCGGTACTGGCACATAACGTTCTTGTTCTGGAACACGACGCGCGCCTTGGCCCGGTAGTTCTGATGCTTATAGGTGCCGCCGGTGAAGTTCAGCACCTGGTTAGCTTCCATGGCGCTAGTGCGCGGATACATGGAATAGGGGCCGATGCCGGTCAGATCGTCGATGTCGATGGCGGTGATTTCGCCTTCGGCGGAAAACGCCATGCGTCCGTGGACGCGATGGTGGCGGGCATGGATGTCGGTGACGAAGGATTCCAACCGATCGGCGGCGTATTTCACCGGCCGGGCCAGCAATTTCGCCAGTCCCGCCGTCGCCATTTCGTCGGCATAGACATGCACCTTGATGCCGAACGACCCGCCGACATCCTGGCAGATCACCCGCACATTGCCTTCCGGCACACCGGTATGCACCGCAAAAATATGCTGCATCATGTGCGGCGCCTGGTTCGACATATGAACCGTGAGCTGGTTCTCGACCTCACTGTAATCGGCCAGGATAACGCGCGGCTCCAGGGTCACGCCGGTATGGCGCTCGAAGCGGAAAGTCTCTTCGACCACCAGGGCCGCCTCGGCGAAGGCGGCGTCCACATCACCGGCCTCGACGGCGTTATCAAACGCGATATTGTCGCCCAATTCGGGATGGATCACATGGGTCGAGGGATCGGCGGCGGTTTCCGCGTCGGTCACCGCCGGGAGTTCTTCGTAGGACACATCGACCAGCGCCGCCGCGTCTTCGGCTTCGGCCCGGCTGTTCGCCACCACGGCAACCACAGCTTCGCCCTGCCACGACACATGATTGACGGCGAGCGGGTGCTGCGGCGCCGACTTCAAGGTCTTGAAATGTGTTAGGACGCCGACCCAGGGCGTGCAGTAATCCGCCATCTCCTTGGCCGTCACCACCCGCACGACACCGGGGCTCGCCGCTGCCGCTGCGGTGTCGATACCGGTGATCATGGCGTTGGCGTAGGGCGAGCGCACGAAGGCCACATGGACCATGCGCTTGAGGCTGATATCGTCGACGAACCGTCCCTGCCCCGACAGCAATCGTTTCGCATTGGGACGCGGCACGCTACGGCCAATGTAAGAGTTTGGGCGGCCCAGCACGCTGGCGTCCGGCGTCATGACGGTCTCGTCGGTCATTACTCTCTCCCTAATTCCTTGCCCTAATCCCCTGCGCCCCGCAGCCGGTTTTTCACCGGATGGCGGTTCGCGTTCTTCGTCCCCAGCGCGTCCTCGGCAATCAAAATGCGTTGCACGTTCGGGGTCCCTTCGCCCACCGCCAGCATATTCACATAGGCGGTGAACTTCTTTATCGGATATTCGTCGGCCAGGGCATAGCCCGCAAATATTTCCGCCGCCGACGCCGCCGCGTGCTTGGCCGCATTCACAGCCACATATTTCGCCCGCGAGGTGGCCCGTGTCGAGGGCTCGCCCCGGTCCATCAGCCAGCCGGTGCGCTGCACCATCATGCGCGCGGCGTCTACATTGACCGCCATATCGGCGATCAGGTGCTGCACCATCTGATACTGGCCGATGGGTTGGCCGCGGATCACCCGCTCATTGGCGTAGCGCACGGATTCGTCGAGGCACGCCTGCGCCAGTCCGAGCGCGCGGGCCGATACGGTCAGCCGGCCATATTCCAACGCGTTCATGGCGATCTTGAAACCCTCGCCTTCCGCGCCCAACCGGTTCTCCACCGGCACCACGAAATCGTCGAGGAACACTGCGTTCGAACTCAACACATTCGACAGGCCGGACATGGGGATTGGGTTGGCGGTAAATCCCGCGACGGATTTGGGCTCGACGATGAACGCGGTGATGCCGCGATGGCCGGCATCAAGATCGGTCTTGGCGAAAAGGATGCCGGTGTCGCAGGCATGGGCGAAGGTGATCCACTGTTTCGAACCGTTGAGCCGGTAGACATCGCCGTCGCGCACCGCCGTGGTCTGCATGGCGCCGGCCGCGTCGGACCCGCCGCCGGGCTCCGACAGCGCAAACATGCCGATCTTTCGCCCGGCGATCAGATCGGGGACGAAGCGCGAAACCTGGTCGTCGGTACCCCAGTTATAGATGGTGAAAGGGCACGTCATCGCCTGCATGTTCAAGGCATAGCCGAATTCGGGCGCCAGCCGCGAAATTTCTTCCGATATCACCGCAACCGCCAGAAACCCCGCGTCGGTGCCGCCCAAATTCTCCGGGAACGAGGCGCCGAACAGGCCAGTGGCACCCATTTTCTCGATGATGGTGTAGGGAAAATCGCCGGACGCCTCATAGGCGCCGATATTCGGCAGAATTTCGGTCTCGGCAAAACGCCGCGCGGTCTCGCCAATGGCGTCGATCTCTGGCGGTAGGGTGAAATCCATCGCGGCGGCGATTCCTTTATCTTCGAGGCAAACCTATTTAACATCGCAGACCCGGTCCAACACCAGGGCCCAACGACAGAAAGACGCCGCCCGATGAGCGCCATGCTCGACGATATCGACGCCCTGGCCGCCCGTGTCCCCGACGGCGCCAAAGTCGCCCTGCCGCCCGACTATAGCGGTTGCGCCATGGCCGCGGTGCGCGCCCTGATCAAACGCGGCGTGCGCGATCTACATCTGATCGGCGTGCCCTCGGTCGGCTTCCAGGGCGATATGCTGATCGGCGCCGGCTGCGTCGCCACCCTGGAGACGGCGGCGGTGACCATCGGCGAATACGGCCTGGCCCCCTGCTTCACGCGGGCCATCAAGGCCGGGACGATTAAAATGATCGACGGCACCTGCCCGGCCATCCATGCCGGACTGCAGGCCGCCGAGAAGGGCATCCCCTTCATGCCGGTGCGCGGCATCGTCGGCTCCGATCTGCTCGAACAGCGCGACGATTGGATGGTCGGCAACGATCCGTTCGGCGACGATCAAGGCCCGCTGGTTCTGGTCAAGGCGATCACGCCCGATGTGACCCTGATCCACGCTCCACTGGCCGACCGCCATGGCAATGCGTGGATCGGTGTGCGCCGCGAGATGATGGTGATGGCCCATGCGGCCAAGACCACGCTGGTGACCTTCGACAAGCTCTATGACGGCGATCTGCTGGCAGATGCGGAAATGGCGGCGGGCACCATTCCGGCGCTCTATATCGGTGGACTGACCCAGGTGGAAAACGGCGCCTGGCCGGTCGGCCTGTTCGGCGCCTACCCGGCCGACGACACCCATCTGCGCGCCTATATGGAGATGGCGCGCACCGAAGAGGGCTTTCAGGCCTATGTCAACGCCAACGTGCTCGACCGCAAGGCCGCCGAATGACTGCCACGTTCCAGCCCGAAGAACTGCTGATCTCGACCATCGCCGACATGCTCGATGGCTTGGGCCATGTGGCCATCGGTGCGTCCTCACCGATTCCCGGCGGCGCGGCCCTGCTGGCGCGCGCGCGCAGCGGCGGCAGTTTGCGGGTCTCCATGCTGGGCAGCGAAGACCATAACGCGTTCACCAATGGCGGCACCGAGTTGTTCGACTGCGCCGCGCAAGGTCGCATCGATGCCTTCTTCCTCGGCGGCGGACAGATTGACGGCGCGGCCAATATCAATCTGGTCGGCATCGGCGACTATCCGCAGACCAAGGTGCGCTTCCCCGGCTCCTTCGGTTCGGCCTATCTTTATTTCCTGGTGCCGCGGGTGATCCTGTTCCGCGAGGAACACACGCCGCGGGTGCTAGTGCCCAAGGTTGATTTCATCAGCGCACCGGGCACCAGCGCGCCCGATGTCTACCGTCCCGGTGGCCCCTATGCCCTGGTGACCGGGCGCTGCGTCTTCGACTTCGATAAGGCGCAGGCCCGCTTCCGCCTGAAATCGGTCCATCCCGGCCACACGGTCGAGGAAGTCGCCGACATGACCGGTTTCGATTGCGATCAGCCCGACAGGGTCGGCGAAACCCCGGCGCCCGCCGCCGAGACTCTTGAGCTGATCCGCGGCCGGGTCGCCGACGAGATCGCCGAAACCTACCCCGCCTTCGCCGCCCGGGTGTTCAACAACACCGCCAGCGCGGCGTAATCTTCAAAGACACAGATCGAGGTTGACCGTCGGTGACCGCTCTGGTGTCATCGGCCTCGCACGTTGAAATTATAGGGCCGGACAACGGCCAAACATGAGGGAGCAACACATGCCGTTCTACGATATCAACGAAATGAAGACCCAGATGGACAAGACCGCGCCGGGCATGGCGGCGACGGTTGTTGGCGAATTCATGAAGGTCGGCGTGATGACCTATGAGGACGAGATTGGTCCGCCGCCCCACTTCCACCCCAACGAAGAGCAGTTCGTGCTCGTGCTGGAAGGCGAATTGCGCATGGTGCTGGGCGACGAGGTCAAGAATATAGGCCCCGGCGAATTGATCCACATTCCTCGCAACACGGCCCACACGGTGCGTGCGGTCGGCGGTCCGGCCCGCTTCTTCACCGCCAAACACCCGGTCGGCGACGGCGAATTGAGCCAGGACTACAACCTCGCACCCAACCATGAGGAACTAGCCAAAAAGCTGGCTGGTTAAACAGATCCTCTCCCCCCGGGAGAGGGTGGCGAGCGAACAAAACGTCCTCATCCTGAGCTTGTCGAAGGATGCGGGCGACCAACACCTCGTCCTTCGGCAAGCTCAGGATGAGGTGTTGGAGTTTAATTATTTCCCCTCTCCCCAAAGGAGAGGGGCTTTCGGTCCACACTCGGGACCTTCCGCATCATATCTCAGCGAAATAACAAATGTCCGAAGCAGAAGTTACGTCACCCCTCGGCGCCATGGCGGGGCTCAAGGTCATCGATCTGGCGCGCGTCCTGGGCGGTCCTTATTGTACGCAGATCCTCGGCGATCATGGCGCCACGGTGATCAAGGTCGAACCGCCTCAGGGGGACGAGACCCGCGATTGGGGACCGCCTTTCCATGAAGGCGATGCGTCTTATTTCGTCGGCCTCAACCGCAACAAGCGCTCGATCGGCCTGGACCTGCGTACCGAGCAGGGCCGCGAGGTGTTGCTGCGCCTGCTCGATGGCGCCGACGTGATGCTGGAGAACTATAAGCCCGGCACCATGGAGAAATGGGGGCTGAGCTATGAGGAGGTGATCTCCAAGAAATTCCCTGAGCTGATCCATTGCCGCATCTCCGGCTTCGGGTCGGACGGCCCCATGGGGGGCTTCCCCGGTTATGACGCCATCGTCCAAGCAATGGCCGGCTGGATGTCGATCAATGGCGGCAAGGATAAGGACCCCACCCGGGTCGGCATCGCCGCGGTCGATATGGGAACCGGGCTCTACACCTGCGTCGCCATTCTGATGGCGCTGCTCGAGCGCCAAAAATCGGGCCAGGGCCAATATATCGATATGACCCTATACGATTGCGCGGTGGCGCTGATGCACCCCCATGTGCCGAACTATTACCTGTCCGGCGGCAAGGTGCCGCAGATTACCGGCAACCAGCATTCCAACCTGGCGCCCTACGACAAGTTTCCCACCAAGACCGTTGAGATATTTCTCGCCGCCGGCAACCCACCGGCCTTCCGTAAGCTATGCAAGGAGTTGGGCCGGCCCGAGCTGGCTGAGGACCCGCGCTTCAGCGACAACGGCCAGCGATTGGCCAATATCGACGCGCTGCGCGACGAACTGGCGGTCCTAATGGCCGATGTGGATGGCGAGGATTTGTGCAAGCGCCTGTTATCGGCCGGTATCCCCGCCGGACCGGTGCACGACACCGCCCAGGTGATGAACCATCCCCACACACTCCATCGCGGCATGGCCGCCGAACTCGACTGGTATCAGGGCACCGGTATCCCGATAAAGTTCTCGCGCACCCCGGGCTCGATCCGCTCGACCCCGCCGAAATTCAGCGAGCATGGCCGCGCCATCCTGGCTGAACACGGCTTCAGCGAAGAAGAGATCGACGCTCTCGCCGCCGACCGCGCCTTGGTCGAGGAACGCAAGAAACTGTAATAAATCCCTCTCCCTCAAGGAGAGGGGCTTTTATCCAACCCAGGCTAGCGGTCTAGGGCCGCCCAACCACAAACGCGCGCAAATTGGCGAACAAATCCTCGTCCATGATGATCCGCGGTACCTTGTGCTGGCCACCGAGTTGGCCGCGCGACTTCATCCAGGAAGCAAAGGTGCCCGGCGGGACCGGCAGAACTTCCGGCGGTTTCAAGCCGAAGCCTTCGGCGCGGTGGGCGGCATAGTCTTCGTTGGTGGCCGATAGATCGCGGTCGAGGCGGGCGGCGAACGCTGCGACCTGCGCCTCGCTGGCACCGCCCCCGGCAAACTCGACCACATAGAGATGACCGCCCAATTCGCCAGGCGTTTCGGGGAACAGGGGGCCGACGGACCAGTCGCTGACCGAGGCACCGATCTCACCCGCCGCTGCACCCACCGCCTCTTCCACCTCCGAGGCGATCAGATGCTCGCCGAACGCCGACAGCATGTAGGACGTGCGGCCTGTCACTTTCACACGCGGTGTATCGCCGGCGAGCAGTTCCACTGTGTCGCCCAGCACGTAGGCCCAAAGGCCGGCGCAGCTCGACAACACCAGCGCATAATTCACACCGGGCTCAGCGTCGGCGATCCAGTGGCGGGTCGGGGTCTCAGAGTCCAGCTCCTCGACCGGCACGAATTCATAGAACAGGCCGTGGTTGAGATTGAGGCGCAGACCTTCGCCGTCGCCCCTATCGGCGGACGCGATGAACCCCTCGCTGGCCGGATAGACTTCGCGCAACTCGGCGTGGCTGCCCGCCAACAGATCGGTGAAGCGCCGCCGATAGGGCGCAAAGTCCACGCCGCCATGAACCAGCACTTCTAAATTGGGGAACAAGGTTGCCAGGTTCGGCGCAACCCCCTTTTGCGCGGCCAACGCTTCGATGAAAATCAGCAACCAGCTTGGCGTGCCGGCGAGCAGGCGGATGTCCTCGTCGGTGCAGGCCTCGGCGAGGCGCGCCACCTTCTCTTCCCAATCCGCCAGCAAGGCCAATTCGCGCGGCGGAAAGGACCGGCCGCGGAACCAGCCCGGTACATTGGCCGCCATGATGCCCGACAAATCGCCGCTGAACACGCCCGGCGCCTCCTCGATCAATTCGGTACTGCCGCCGAGCATGAAACTCTTGCCACCCAGCACCCGGCTCTTGGGCCGGTAACGCGTGTGGGCGCCCAACATGTCGGCGCTGGCCAGGGAGTTGGCGGCGATCATTTCCTTCGAGCAGGGTATATATTTGGTGCGGCCGGTCGTCGTGCCCGAGGTCACAGCGAAATAGGGGATGGTGCCGGGCCAGCTGATATCCTTCAAAACGGGGAATGGCTCGCACCAATAGGTGTCCCAAAAATCCTCGTAACGGCGCAGCGGCACGCGCGCCTGGAACTCAACGACGCTGCGCGCGCCGTTGAAATCGTGGTCGCGGCCGAACTTGGTCGCCCGCGCCCGGCCCACCAGCGACAGCAAATGCCGCTCCTGCACTTTGGCCGGATCCTGGCGATCCATCTTCGCGCTGCGCCAATTGGCCCAGCGCCACATCAGGGGTGTGAAATCCATCATATGTTCGAGTTTATATGATTGCACCCGAACAAAGCGATTTAAGCTAACCGCATGTCACAGCAATAAAAGTCCTCCCCCCTTGAGGGGGAGGATTTAGGTGGGGGATAGCGCCGCGGCAGCGGCGCGAAAGACCTGCGGGACGAACCGCCCCGCAGCCCCCCTCCCTAACCCTCCCCCTCGCTGGGGGGAGGGAATATCTCCGAGTTTCCGATCATTTTCGCATTTCTTGTCGTCGCTCCACTATGGGCGTAGCCCACCGGGAGAGGATTTTTACGGCGCCAGTTCCGTGCGGTGGGGAAATTCGGCGCGCACCGTCTCTAGCCGCAACGGCAGGCGCACATAGTCGCCGCGTTGCCAGAGCTCGAACTGGTCGAGGAAGGTGGAGCTGTTGAACCAGCCATCCTGGCCGCCCAACAGGGCGAAGAAATTGGCGTCGGGATCGGACAGATCGGAAATCTGCCTTGCCTGCGAGCCGAAGCGCGTGAAATGACGCTCGGTGGTGTCGGAATGGGCGGTCTTCATCACCGTGGTGGAGCTGCCGCCGACCGGCACGTCGGTGAAGCGGAACCGCTCACCGACTACCGGAATGAAGCCCAGCGGGTGGCGCAGGCCCATGCGGTGCATTTCACCCCAGACACCGAATTTCTCCACGCCCTCCGCTGCAGCGTCCAATGCCGGCCCCAGCGCGGCCGCCAAACGCGCCGGTGCGGCCCTGGTCAGTTCTTCCCCCATAAGCTCATCGAAACGGCCACCGGGCGCGAGCACCGGATGCTCCTCCTCGCTATAGAACCGGTCGATGAAATTCGCCGTCACCTGCTCGAAGGCCAGCGCCCCGACCGAATCCACCCGGTAATGGCCATCCCAGTCGCGCAGCAATTCGACGATGCGTTGCTGTTTGGCGCTCAGCCCGTCCTCGAACCTCAGATCGGGTAAGCGCGCCAGCAGGATATCGCGCAGCGCCACCGCCGAGCCCATATAGACGTCGCGCTGTAGCGCCTCGAGATCGGCGACCTCGACCTTATCGTCGCCGCTAAGTAGCTCGCGCAGGCGGGTGATGCGGTCGTCGTTGGAGAAGAACCAGCCGGCGGCGATGTCGGTCTCCGCCGGTTTGTTATTGGCCGAGGCGAGAAAGCCCGACGGCGGATCGAACGAAGCCGGTAAATCGGCAGCCGAGGAAAACGCCTGCCAATGGTCGGCGCCGTTCGCCGGAATGACCATATCGCCGGGCGCGGCGAGCGGCCGATGGGGCAGACGCACCGCCATGACCTGGCCGATATGGCCCGCCACATCGGCGTAGAGCATGTTTTGGCCAGGCACCCAGAAGCCGTCCAAGGCGCTGCGAAACTCATCGAAATTCTCCGCCCGGCTAACTTTCAGCATGGCGCTGACCTCGTCGCTGGCGCTGTGGCCCATCCAGCGCAGGGCGAGCGCCTCACCGTCACGGCCGGCGATCAGCGGCGCGTCGGAGACCACCGGCCCGAACGGGCTTTCGCGGACCGTGATGTCCCGGTCGAACCACCAGCGCACCCCCAACGTCTCGTTGCGCTCGGTGATTTGGTCCGGCGGCAAGTCAGATACATCGACCAGGTCGCTCGATAGGGCGCGCATATTGGTGCCCCCCCAGGCAATGTGACTATTGCGGCCCAGGGCCATGAACGGCACGCCGGGGATCATCATGCCGACCGTATGGTAGGACGGCGACTTATAGCCCGCGAGCAGCCACAAATTGGGCAGAAACACACCGAGATGGGGGTCGTTGGCCATCAGCGCCGCGCCGGTCTTGGTGCGCGAGCCGGCGACGGCGACCGAATTGCTACCGGCCTTGCTGAAGCCGGCGAGAATAACGTGCAGCGCGGCTTCCTGGGTCGAGGCGCCGGGACCATAGCTGGGCACCGATTGGCTGCCGCGCTCGGTCGCGCGGGCCCAGACTTCCGGCCAGTCGGGCCGGTCGCGTAGCTTCAGCATGCCGAACAGGACCAGCCAATTAACGTCGCTCGAGGCCAGACGGCCCATGGTGAGGATATCGGCGACGGTCCAGGCCTCCTTCTTGAAGCCCAGCACCTTGAACTCGTGGGGCAGCTGGCCGGTCTGGTGGGCCCGGTCGACATAAAAATTCACCCCCTCGACGAAGCGCTCGAGCCAGCGTTTGGTTTCCGGCGGCAGGCCCGCAATGGTCTGCGGAATGCCACGGCCAAAATTAAGGGTGCGCAGGGAATGGTCGATGTCGGTCGCCAGCGGCCCGCCCATCTCGGCGATCCTGCCTTGCGAAATGCGCCGCGCGATCTCCATCTGACCGAGGCGGAGATGGGCGTGGACGATGCCCATGGTCACCGCCAGATCATCGTCGCTCGCCGCCTCGATGAAGGGGACTTGATTGCCATTCCAATGGACCGTCACCGCCCCTTCGAGCGGCGCGCCGTCGGTCGGAATCGCCTTCAAGCGCGACGGCACGTCCTCGCGGCTCGGCAGCGGGGTTAAAACGGCGCAACCGGCGACGACCGCGCCCAGGGCGCTCCCGGCGATTAAACGAAACATGCGGGCAATCATAATCGGTCCACAATCCTATCCTGCGATCCTGCCTATGGAAGGGATACGATCCGCGTCCCCAGTTGGATCGCAAATTCTTGTGCGCGTTAGATAAAACAGCAACCTGGCTTGGCAAGTCCAGGCGCTATTACGTGAACGTCGAAATGCCCTCTCTCCACCTTTGTGCTTGCTTGTTCGCCGTGCCGTGAACCGGCATGATGACGACGAGGCTTTGCCAATGGACGATCCCTATAATGCATTTTGCGACCACGCCGCCGTCTATATCGACGGCGCCGGCGAGGGTCCGCTTACCGGCCTGACCTTCGCCGCGAAGGATTTGTTCGATGTCGCCTATTATCGCACCGGCGGCGGCAATCCCGACTGGTTGATGACCCATCCACCGGCGGTCCGCCACGCAACCATGGTCGAAACCTTACTCGGGGCCGGCGCCACTCTGGTTGGCAAGACCCATACCGACGAGTTGTCGCGGGGTATTTTCGGCGAGAACCCCCATTACGGCACGCCGGTGAACCCCCGCGCGGAGAACCGTTTGCCCGGCGGATCGTCGAGCGGATCGGCGGTCGCCGTCGCCGCCGGTATGGTCGATTTCGCCATCGGCACCGACACGGGCGGGTCGGTGCGCGCGCCGGCAAGTTTCTGCGGCCTCTACGGCATCCGCCCGACCCATGACCGCTTGTCGCTGGACGGAGTCTTGGGACAGGCGCCCAGTTTCGACACGGCCGGCTGGTTCGCCCGCGATGCCGATCTATTCGCGCAGATCGGCGCAGCGATGTTCGATGGCGATATAGACGATTACACGCCCGACCATCTGGTCATCGCCTCGGATGCCTTCGCCGCCGCCGACGATGATGCGGCAGCCGGGCTCAAACCTGCGGTCGGGCGGCTATCGGAAGCCGTCGGCGCCAGCGAATGGCGGCAAATAAGCCCCGACGGTCTGGATGTTTGGCTGGGCCACCAATCAGTGATGCAGGGCCGCGAGGCGTGGCAGACCTTCGCCGACTGGATCGACCAGAACAATCCACGCTTTGGATACGAGGTTTCCGAAATCTTCCATTTCGGCGCCACCCTGTCCGATCAGCGGATCGCCGAGGCCAAAGAGGCATGGTCCCGAATCGTCGCCCATATGGACACGATCTTGACCGCCAGCACATTCATTTGCCTGCCGACGACACCCTTCGCGGCACCGTTGCGCGGCCAGCCCCGCGCTGCGACCAAGGAGTTGCGACGGCGAATTGGTTCATTGGCCTGCATCGCCGGCCTGCTCGGCGCGCCGCAAATCACGCTGCCGCTGGGTGACGTCGACGGATTTCCGTTGGGCCTATCCCTGCTCGGCCCGCGCGGCAGCGACGAACAACTGCTTGGCTTCGCACGTCAGCTTTCGAGAGTCGTCTAGACCCGGGTGATCTTGGCGAGCAGTTCGAGCAGTTGTTTCTTGTCGCCGGCGCTGAGATCCTGCGCCAGTTCGGCTTCGTGGGCTTCGACTTGGGGCGTGAGTTGGACCAGCAGCTCTTTTCCCGCCGCCGTCAAAAGCAGCTCGTGGGAGCGGCGATCGATTTGCGAGCGCCGCCGCTCGATCCAGCCATTTTCCTCGAGCCGGTCGATCATCGCCACCATGGTCGACCCATCGATGCCCAAGGCGCGGGCCAGCCGGGTCTGGCTGAGACCTTCATTGTTGGCGACGATCACCATCAAGCCGTACCAACCCGGCGTAATGCCGGCCTGCCCCACCGTGGCGGCGAAATGCTGGAAGGTCGCGATCTGGGCGCGGCGCAGTTGATAACCGAGCAGGTTGGGCAACCCGCCCAGATCCAACACTTCGTCACTGGCGTTCTTACGATCGCTCACCAAAGACCCCTCAGAGGCAAAATTCTCTCTCGGTTTGTTAGCGACGAACCGCGCCCGGCACCAGAACAAATTGGCGCGACCCATAATATGGGTTCGGATGTAATGGGCCGACATGGCCGGCGCCCGTTGCCCGGCCGCGCCGGTTGCGCCAAAGTGCGCCGGCATAGCAAAGTTAGGTTCAATGTTCAAAAACACTATCAAGATTCCCGTCGAGTGGGGCCACTGCGACCCCGCACGTATCGTTTTCTACCCGAACTATTTCTTCTGGTTCGACCAGGCGACCCGTCATTTGTTCGACCGCGCCGGCTTCAGCTACGAGGTCATGCTCGACGAATACAAGACCGTCGGCCTACCTTTGGTCGACGCCCATGCGGAGTTTTTGGCGCCGACGCGATTCGGCGACGAAATCGAAGTGACCAGCCATGTCAGCGAGTGGCGGCGCAAGACGCTGGTGGTCAGCCACGAAGTCACCAATGCCGGCATTCCAGCCGTGCGCGGCACCGAGATCCGCGTCTGGGCAGCGCACGATCCCTACGATGAGCGTAAATTACAGTCGCGGGAAATCCCACCCGAATTCAAGGCCCGTTTCGACGAGTTGGCCGCGCATGCTACGCAAGTATAACTTGGCGGCAGACTAGGGTCGGTTTACCACTGATCCCAAGAAATAATCGTGATCGATCAAACCAAGAGGAGAGGGTTATGTTGAAACTATTCAAGGGAGCCGCAGTTGCTGGCGCAGCGGTCGCCGCGCTTACAGCGATGCCGGGCATTTCTCAGGCGCAGGAAGTGACCTTGCGCATGCACACCTTCATTCCGCCGGTCGCCAATCCGGGCAAAACGTTTCTGATTCCGTGGGCGGAAAAGATCGGTAAGGATTCCGGCGGACGCATCAAG
>JABDJY010000205.1 GCA_013003285.1 Alphaproteobacteria bacterium
GCGCCGGATAGGCCCTAATAGGCTATGGAGTATTTCTTCTACTGCCGCGACGCGCCCGACGGGGCGGCGATCCGCGCCGCCATTGTCGAGGATCACTGGGCGTTCATGGACCGTTATGACGGCGCCATGATCGCCCGGGGGCCGACCCTGTCGGACGATGGCACGGCGATTACCGGCAGCATGCATATGGTCGATCTGCCCGACGCCGAGGCCGCGCGAGTGTTCGCCTATGACGAACCCTTCGCCCAAGCCGGCGCCTATGACGAGATCATCGTGCGACGCTGCCGCAACGCCATGCAGCGCACCATGTGGGAATTTGACGGCGACCCGGACAATAACCAGCGCTTTCTCATCATCGGCCACGGCAAGCCGGGTAGGAGCGAGGCCCGGGACAAATTGCTCGAAGATCATCGCCTCTATTTTATCGATCGGGGCTATCAGGAAAAGTTCATCGTCCGCGGGCCGCTCTGGTCCGAGTCCGGCGACGAATGGGTCGGCAGCGAGTTCGTCATGGAACTCCCCAACCGCGCCGCCGTCGATACCTTCCTGGCCGACGAGCCTTACACCAATGCCGGCCTCTACGAGAGTATCGAAATCCACCGCTGGCGCTTTGGCGGGCGGGTTTAGCGCCGCGTCGCCGCCTCAGGGCTGCTCCGACCGCTTAGGCCAGAACCGCGGTGACGTCGATCTCGACGAGATAGTCCGCGGATGCGAAGCCATCGACGATGATGCCGGTACTTGCCGGCGCATGGGGGCCGAAATACTCGGCGATTACGGCGTATACCGGCTCGCGGTGGGCCCGGTCGGTAATATAAACCGTCAATTTGACGGTGTCGGATAGTTCGCCGCCGGCTTCTTGCAGTAGGGTTTTGACGTTTTCGCAGGCTTGCTTTGTCTGGGCGGTTGGATCGCCCAGAACAGGCGGACTGCCATCCAACCCCGCGCCGGTTTGACCGGAAATATAGAGCGTATTTCCAGCCAGAACGGCTTTCGAATAGCTCCCGGTCGCCGCGGTGGGCTGGGTTGGCCGAATGCGTGTGTGGGCCATCTTTATCACTCCCCCGAAGGTGCTCGGGATCATCAGCTTACCGAGCTAGGGTGAGGTACTCCACTGGTCCGGCAATGCCCGTTAAGAGTGGCTGCAGCGTTCCAGCGTGGCCTATGCTGGTTGTTCTGACAATTCCCCTATTCGCGCTATACTGTTGGGACATATGGCCTCAAGGGCAATGCCTTCGGTCGATTAAGAGAAATTTTCTGCCGTGATGGTGGACGGCGGTTGACGGTGGCCAAACGCCAGGGCGGACGGATAACTTATTTCTCTTTCCCACCAATATCGAACAATTTAAGCCCCCCTTTCATAACGAGTCACGAAAATCGAGTTCTGCTGGTACTGCCGCTCTGCTTGTTTTTCAGTCTACTCGATTTTGATTATTGCTCATTCATCAGGTACCAGCGCGACCTTTTCATCAGACGCATTTTCGACTCCAGATGATAGATCTTCTTCAGGTGTTTCCTCAAAATCTGTCAAACCCTTTAGCAGTTCATTCTTCCGAATGCTGTCGTGCACTTTTCTGCCGAACTCGGTCAATGACCAATACGCCTTCGTATCGCTAACGCTGTGTTTCTTTGTCGAGTTTCCAATTAAATCAAAGCTTGCGAAGTCCGCCAAGTATGACTTTATAAAGTTGGCGGGAACTGGAAAATCGCTCCGAAAATTAATATCACCTCCGAATTCGACCGCAAGGGCACGTGCAAGAATAGCATTTGACGCCTCGTCCATTAAGTCAGGCGCAACCGCTTCAAAGATAGCCAACATATCTGTTTGAATTGGATCGCCCCAATCATCAGCATCTAGTAACCAAACATAAATAGCTCGCGAATTTAGACGTAAAGCATCTATGACCTGATTTATTCTTTCGCTCTCTTCGTCGATCTGATTTGATTTTAACTTCCGAATTTCCGCCCAAAGAGTTCCATTCTCCTTACTTAGCCGCGTAATTTCTTCGGGCATCTCTCCTGTATTGGCGCTGGATGCGCGGACCCATCCCTCTCGTGGGTGTGTATTAAATGCCTTCATTAGCGCGATCCCACACTTGCCATAGAGATCATCTGCAGATTTCCAGTAACTTACCATACGTCTTGAAACTTTCGTTTTGAAGGATTCTAGGCGTTTGTGTATATCCTTGTTGTTTTCAATCCACTCCGCTGGCCATTCAACGTCAGTCTCCAGTATGAAGCCGAGGGTTGGTAGCTCTAAACTTACAGCGTAGTCGTACTCTTTTTCGGTGTAGCTAAGGTTCCCGTCCATCGATCCATAGCGGTGGGCAACTATGACGACGTAGTAGTCTGATTGCTCTATTTGCTTTTTGATGACATCCCATTGTTGTTCATCTCCAGCGCTGAACATTTCCATTCCTACTGGAATATGCCCCATTTCCAGTATCCCCTTAATCACTTGATCTCGTTCAGGTTTTAGATCTTCGTAAGTAGAAGATACAAATATCTGATACTTGGCATTTCAAAATTTCCAATTCAATTAAGCACTTCAGAAGTGTTTGGTATGGCTCACATTAAATGCATTAATTACTTTTACAACTAGTATAGCCTGTCGCCATAGCTAGGAAACCTCTAGGACGACCACACGGAAATCAATATCTCGCGCAAGACAGCGGACGGCGGCCCAGCTTCCTATTCCAGATGTAACTGCTGATGCGGCGCCTATCGATCGCTTACCCGAGCCTCGGTTATTCCGAATACCCAGCCATTCCGACAACGTCCCCATTCGCGCTATACTGTTGCGAAATCTGCATCCCAACGGAAATGCGCCATGACCGCCACCGCCCACGCCCTCACCGAATCCGCCTTCGCCCGTCGCGCCCGTGATCTGCCGCGTAAAGCCCTGCCGGTGATCGATGTGGGCCGGGCACGCTTGGGCAATGCCGCCGCCATCGAAGAGGTCGCCCGCCAATGGCGCGACGTCTGGGAGACGCTCGGTTTCCTGTGCATCGTCAATCACGGCGTGCCGCCGGAGAAGATCACCGGCATGACCGAGGCCGCCAAGCGCTTCCACGATCTGCCGCTGGAAACCAAGATGTCGGTCGCCGTGACCCATGACCAGAAAGGCTATGTGCCGGCGCATGGCGGGCTGACGACCCATTCCAAATTTCACAACAGCAAGAAGCTCAACACCGTCGAATGCCTGGTGCTCGCCACGGACTATCCGGCCGACGATCCCAATGTGGTGGCCGGCAAACGTTTCTACGGCCACACGCCGTGGCTCTCGGAAGATGTGCTGCCGGGCTTTCACGCCACCTGCGACGACTATATGGCGACCATCACGGCGCTGGGCAAATCGCTGCTGCCGGTCTGGGCGCGCTCGCTCGATCTCGAGGCCGGTTTCTTCAACCCCTTCTTCGAGCGTAGCTACACCTATTTCCGCGTCGCGAAATATGGGCCGAAGAACGATCTCGACGAGGGCGAAATGGGCTCGAACGCCCATTGCGACACCGGGTTCAACACCTACCTGCCGCCGGCCAACGAGGAAGGCCTGCAGATCCTCGACACCGACAACGAAACTTGGTTTTGGCCGGAATTGCCGGACGACGCGATCATCGTCAATTTGGGCATGTTTCTCGAGCGCTGGACCAACAAGCGCTTCCGCGCCACGCCGCACCGCGTTGTCCCGCCGCGCGAGAACGACCGTTATTCCTTCGCCTGCTTCGTCAATCCGGGCTTCGAAACCGTGGGCGAATGCCTGCCGACCTGCACAGGGCCGGGCAATCCGCCGCAATTCCCGACCCAGACCTATTGGGAGTTCTTCGACTGGTACATGAAGAATTCCTACACCCATTACGGTAAGCTGAAGACGGGCGAGAACAACGAAGTCGAGGCTTGATCCTGTTCTCTGCCGGGATTTGAAAACATCAGTCAGTCAGGAGTGTTGATATGAGCGACCATGACGGCCCCCGCGTGGTGACCGAAGACCTTTACGCGGTGCTGACAACACCCATCGTCGAGCGGGACGAAATGATGAAGTCGCTACCCGACCATCTGGATTATCAGGTGTCGCTGGAAGAACGCGGCATCATGTTCGCCGCCGGGCCGTTGTTCGACAAGGATGGGGTGCCGCCGCGCGCGGGTCTGATCATCATCCGCGCCAACAGCTTCGCCGAGGCCGACGAAATCGCCAAGGCCGATCCCATGCATGCGCGCGGCCTGCGCGCCTATACGCTCGACAAATGGCAGATCAATGAGGGCGGCTTCACGCTCAAGGTGCAGTTCGCCAATCGCACGACAGCGCTCGACTGAGCTCCGGCCCCTCGCATCGGTTTTCAACACGGTACAACGCTGAACGCCGAACCAACCGCATTCGCCGTAGCGTTTATGATTCCGGTCGTCACCCGCGCTTTGTTGAGGGCGATATCGATCAAGAGCAGCGTTATGACGGCGATAATGCCGAGATACGCCCACCCCAAAAAGTCGTTGAATAGGATCGCCATCAGCCAGTTTTGACCAAACACATACCAGGTCGCCGCAACGACCGTAGCAACGGTCATCGACAAGGAAATGGGCAAAAGGTGAGGGCTCGCGCGCCCTTTAAATATGGTCAACAGGAACGCCAGCAAAAAGATGGCGAAGTTACTGCCTGAGAAAATTCGCAGATCGTTGCGTAGCTCCTCGATGACATTTTCGTATTGGTCCGCAACCGCCGTCTCGATACGATCCAATGTGATCTGGTATTGGGCAATTCTCTCTAAGTAGAAGGTTTGAACCGCTTGCCGCGCCTGCTCGCGTTTTTCACAATCGAACTTGCAATTGGCTGTCAGTATATTGGCGACAAAAACATCGATGCCGTTTGCCAGATCGGTTCGCAGTTTCTCCATTCGCGCCTCAAGACGCTCCGATAGTTGTTCGGAAAATCTCGAAAGACTATTCAGCCGATCTTCTTGGCCAAGGCGAATAACGGTGTTTTCGAAGCGCTCCGACACTTCGGCGACCGCGACGTCGCGGGCGCGGCGATTGAAGTCATCGGTCGCGACGCTGAGATAGAGAAACATCGCCCCGAAGACAGCCGCACCCAGTGCCGTCAAACCCAAATTCAATAGGCGTAAGTGGCGCATGGCAATGTCCTAGATGGTTCTGCAAACCGCTGGCGTTACCTATCGTTCATATTCCTTGAACATCGAGCTTGGGTCAACTTTAGATAGAATCTAACGGTGTGATACATAGCCGCTTTGGGGTAGCGAAGTGGCGGTCAAGCCGTATCGATAGTAGCTTCGGCGTATGAACCCGCTGTAAGAATGAAATCATCACTAAATCACTCCAAGGTTACGCTATTGAAGCCGTCCATATACCTCGTCTCATCCTCGTTGCCCGGTACGCTGTATTTGATGCCTAAACCGTCTGAGGAATGGCTTGAGGAGGATATTGACCATTATCGGTCGGTCGGGGTGGATGTTGTGGTTTCTTTGCTTGAGCAAGATGAGGCTTCGGAACTTGGTCTGGAGAACGAAGATCAAGTTTGCCAGAGACTTCAAATCGATTTCGTTCAGTATTCGGTGAGGGACCGGGGCCTTCCAGAGATCGAAGCTTTCAAACACTTGTCTCAGAGGTTGGCGTCAGACTTACGACAGGGACGGAACGTTGCGGTCCATTGTCGGGCCGGAATTGGCAGGTCGGGCATCTTGGTTTGTTGCCTACTCCAACATTTCGGTCATTCTCCTGAGGCGGCGATCGAAATTGCATCTCTCGCACGCGGTGTTCGGGTTCCTGATACCGATGAACAGAGAAAATTCATCGTCAACTATGAAGACCAAGCAGATTGCTGAATGAGTTAACAACAGGGCGGCGCTTACCGCACGACCGCCGGCATTGCATTTCGGGGGCGCGCGTCCTATGTGCTGTCGCCACACACAGCAGCGAATTGACGGAGCCTAACGATGGCCGCGCACCAGTATGTTTATGTCATGAAGGGCCTCACCAAGGCCTATACGGGCGGCCGCCCGGTGGTCGAGGATATTTGGCTGAGCTTCTATCCCGGCGCCAAGATCGGTGTGCTGGGCCTGAACGGGTCGGGCAAGTCGAGCCTGCTGCGGATCATGGCCGGCGAAGACACCGAGTATCAGGGCGAGGCCTGGGCCGCCGACGGCCTGAAGGTGGGATTTCTGCCGCAAGAACCCCAACTCGACCCCGATAAAGACGTGCTGGGCAATGTCATGGAAGGGGTCGCCGAAACCCAAGCGTTGCTCGACCGCTTCAACGAAGTGAGCATGCGGTTCGGCGAAGATTTAACGCCTGACGAGATGGATTCGCTGATCGCCGAGCAGGCCGAGTTGCAGGACCAGATTGAGGCCGCCGACGCCTGGGAGCTGGATCGCCGCATCGAGATCGCCATGGACGCGCTGCGCTGCCCGCCGGGCGACGCTGAGGTGACCAACCTGTCCGGCGGTGAGCGCCGCCGCGTCGCGCTGTGTCGGCTGCTACTGTCGAACCCGGACATGCTGTTGCTGGATGAGCCGACCAACCATCTCGATGCCGAATCGGTTGCCTGGCTCGAGCGCTTCCTGGCTGAATTCGCCGGCACGGTGGTGGCGGTGACCCATGACCGCTACTTCCTCGACAATGTGGCTGGATGGATTCTTGAGCTCGACCGGGGCAAGGGTATCCCCTTCGAGGGTAATTACTCGGCCTGGTTGGAAGCCAAGGACACCCGGCTATCCCAGGAGGAAAAAGAGGAGAGCGCGCGCCAGCGCACCATTCGCCAGGAACTCGAATGGATTCGCCAGAGCCCGCGCGCCCGCCAGGCCAAGAGCAAGGCCCGGGTCGATGCGTTTGATAAACTGGTGGCCGACAGCGCCGACCGCGCCCCCGACAAACAGCAGATCACCATTCCCGCCGGCACCAGGCTGGGCGATTTGGTCATCGAGACCGAGCAGCTTCGCAAGGGGTTTGACGACCGGATGCTAATCGACGGGTTGGACCTGAAAATTCCGCCCGGCGCCATCGTCGGCGTGATCGGCCCCAACGGCGCCGGCAAGACCACCTTCTGCAATATGATAACCGGTCAGGAGGCGCCCGATGACGGCAAGCTGACGATCGGCGATACGGTGGTGCTCGGCTATGTGGATCAGAGCCGGGATTCGCTGGCCGACGATAAGAATGTCTGGGAAGAGATTTCCGACGGGCTGGATGTGATCGAGTTGGGTAAGCGGACGGTACAGAGCCGGGCGTATGTGGCCGGCTTCAATTTCCGCGGCACCGACCAGCAGAAAAAAGTCGGCCAATTGTCCGGTGGTGAACGCAACCGGGTGCATCTGGCGAAGATGCTCAAATCGGGCGCCAATGTGCTGCTGCTCGATGAGCCGACCAACGATCTCGATGTGGATACGCTCCGCGCGCTGGAAGAAGCGCTGCTCGATTTCGCCGGTTGCGCCATCGTGGTCAGCCATGACCGCTGGTTCCTCGACCGGATCGCCACCCACATTCTGGCCTTCGAAGGCGATAGCGAGGTCGTCTGGTTCGAAGGCAATTACGAGGCCTACGCCGCCGATCATAAACGCAGACGCGGCGCCGACGCCGATCAGCCGAGCCGGATCAAGTACAAGCCCTTGCCGTCGTAACGCTGAGTTGCGATGAGGTCGCGATGCTGCGGCGCGGTCAGCCGTCCCGCTTCTTGCGCAGAATATCGAGAAGCGCGCTGATTTCGCCGCTATTGCTGCGGATCACGGACGAAAATTCATCGCGCTGGGTGTTAGCCATGCTGATGCCTTCCACGCTGACATCGGTGATCTTGTAGATATCGCCGCGGCTGGCCACCCGCCAGTCGATACGCACCGGCGTCTGCGGGTCGCTGAAAAACAGGCTGCGGACGATGGCGACGTTTTCCGCCTTGTGGGCGCTGGGGGCGTTGACCGCCTGCTGTACTTCGAATTTCTCGCCGGAATATTCAGAAAAGCGGTCGGCCCAGGTGTTGACGATCACGTCTTCGAACAGGGCCATATATTCGGTGCGGTCTGCCTCGGAGGCGCCGCGCCAGTAGCGGCCGAGGACAAATCGCGCAATGCCGTTGATCGCGAAGCCCTCACGAAACAGGCCGCGAAATTCCTGGCGGCGCATTTCCGGCGTCTGGCCATCGGCGGTCAATGTGTTGATGGCCCGGTCAGCGAGCGACTGGATGAATTCAGACGAGGCGGTCAAATGCTGGTCGGCATTTGCCGGCGTTGCGGCGATAATCAGCGCGACCAGTGGGCCGGCGATCGCGATTGTCCAACGGGGCAAGGCCATGATTGCTACTGAGTTGTTGCGGCGGAACTCTGCTTCGGCGCCGGCTCAAAATCGAGCTCCAGCCCGATTGTCGGCGCCGCCTGCGTCGCTTCGAGGCTACCGTTCTTGATTTCGGCGACGCGGCGTTGGCCGTACAGGCTTCGCACCGCGGCGTAATAATCAACGGAATTTCTCTGCAGATCGCGCACCTGTTCCAGATTACCTTCACGGGACAGGACGGCAGAACCGACGCCGCGCCCGATGGTCGCTTGCGATCCTGCCACAATGCCAAGCGGGTCAATGAAGAAGTCGACAATGGTTCCTGTCGTATCGCGAACGTTCGACGGTCCCAGCACCGGCAGCATGATGTACGGGCCCGTGCCTGCGCCCCATACGCCGAGCGTTTGACCGGCATCTTCATAAACCGGCGCACGGTCGGGGAAGGGGTTGCCGAGGAATAGGGTCGGCGCGCTGGCAACGAAACGCGAGGCTGCCATCTCGGCCCGCTCGAAATCACCCTGCAGCATCGAGTGCAGGAAGCTCAGGGGCATAAATAAATTGGCGATGAGATTGCCGATCGGCACTTTGAGTTCGTCCGGCATCAGGTCGCGATAGGTCACCGCCGCCGGCTGAAGGACAAGCTGATCCAAGCCCACATTGAAGGCAAAGATGAACCGGTTCGGAATTTCGAGGGGATCGTTGATCTCAACATCGGCCGCCGCGTCCGGATCGTCGTTAGGCGTTCCGGCGCACGCGGTCAAAGCGACTGCAAGCAGAGCAACGCCGAGAATACGTCCACTTCCGCGTTTGAGTAACGGCATCTACAACCCCTGATAAATCCACTCATAGATTGGCACAATGGCGCCAACCCAACGCATACTCTGTTGCGCTAGAGCCGCACATTGCCCGCGTCACATTTACGGAGAGTTAATCCGCCTCGTAAATCAGGCTATTGCAGCACCAAACACTAGTATTTCTGCTACCACAGGTCATTTCGTAAGACCAGCAACCTTGCGGGATAAATCACCATGACAGCCGCACTGTTGCATAAATACACCACAGGATTTTTATGGGTGAAATAGGAGTAACTTTTCCGTTGCGCTAAGTAATATAAATCTATTGTTATATAATTAAATATTAAAACTATGCTACGTTGGTTTGAGGCCGTTGCGATAAATCAAGATGGATCAACTGCTTACAGGATTGCGCGCGGCTGCGGAGCCGACCCGGTTACGTATTCTCGCCCTGTGCTGGCGCGGTGAGCTGACCGCCGGCGAGCTCACGCGCACCCTTGGCCAAAGCCAGCCCCGAGTGTCGCGCCACCTGAAACTTTTATGGGAGGCCGGCCTGTTGGATCGGTTCCAGGAAGGTACCTGGGCATTCTTCCATCTACCTTCGGCTGGATTCGGTGCCGATTTGGCCCGCACGCTGCTGGCGCAAATACCGGATGACGACCCAACGATTCGCCGTGACCTGCAGCGTCTTGAGATGATCAAGGAAGAGCGGGCGGCGCGGGCGAACAGTTATTTCGGCGAGAACGCGGCAAGTTGGGATCGCATTCGCGCGCTTCATGTGGATGAGGCCGAGGTCGAGAAAGCGCTCATCGATTTGTTGCCGCCGACGCGGATTAAGAACCTACTTGATATCGGCACCGGCACCGGTCGCGTATTACAGCTGCTCGACCAGTATGTGGATCATGGGTTGGGGCTCGATCTCTCTCGCGAAATGTTGTCGGTCGCCCGGGCAAATTTGGCCGATCCCCGCTATGCCCATTGCACGCTGCGTCAGGCCGACATGTATCAACTACCGGTCGAGGAGGGCTCGTTCGATCTGATCGTGCTCCATATGGTGCTGCATTTTTCAGACCAGCCGGCGCGCGTGATCGCCGAGGCGGCGCGCGCCCTGGCGCCCGGCGGTCATTTTCTGATTGTCGATTTCGCACCCCATTCGATGGAGGAGTTGCGCGACGAACACGCCCATCGGCGGTTGGGGTTCGCACGCGACGAGGTCGATGCCTGGTGTCTGAAAAACGGGTTGGAGGTGGTCGAGGTACGTGACCTGGATGGTGATCCGCTCACCGTTTCCATTTGGAAAACTCGATCATCGCAATTGCCTTCAGCCCGGACGGCGGCTTGATTTTATGACCCAAAATTCTGCGCATATTTCGGTGAGCTTCGAGTTCTTCCCGCCGAAAACCGACGCCGCCGAACGGTCGTTATGGGAGGCGGTATGCCGCCTGGCGCCGCTGCGGCCGGCCTTCGTTTCGGTAACGTATGGCGCCGGGGGCACGACGCGCGAGCGCACCCATGCGACGGTGACCCGCATCGTACGGGAAACAGCGCTGACGCCGGCGGCGCATCTGACATGCGTGGAGGCAACCCGCGAACAGGTTGATGGTGTGGCGCGCACCTATTGGGATTCGGGAATTCGCCATCTGGTGGCGCTGCGCGGCGATCCGCCGGACGGCGCCGCCGGCTATCATCCGACCGCAGGCGGCTATGATTATGCCTGCGATCTGGTGACTGGACTACGTAACGTGGCCGACTTTGAGATTTCTGTCGCCGCCTATCCGGAGGTCCATCCCGACGCGCCGAGTGCGGCATTCGATCTGGATAATTTAAAACGCAAGATCGATGCCGGGGCGACCCGCGCGATCACCCAGTTCTTTTTCGACAACGGGGCTTTCCTGCGCTTTCGCGATGCCGTTGCCGCGGCGGGCATCGATGCGCCCGTGGTGCCGGGCATCATGCCGGTCACCAACTTCAACGGTATCCGCCGCTTCGCCGAGGGTTGCGGGGCGTCCATACCGGCATCGCTGGCGCAGGCCTTCGAGGGTTTGGACGACAATGCCGAAGCGGCGCAACGCGTGGCCAAGCAGGTCGCGAGTGCGCAATGCCTCGATCTGGCCGAGCATGGTGTACGTGAATTTCATTTTTATACGCTCAATCGTGCCGAATTGACGTTCGCCATTTGCCAGCAATTGGGCGTGGTTGCCGAAGACGCGCCGGTTGCGGTCGATCAGGAGGCGGCGCGATGACCCGCGACGAACGTTTGGCCGCACTTCATGCCGAGGTGGCACAGCGCATCCTTGTGTTGGACGGCGCCATGGGCACCGAAGTTCAGGCCTTGAACCTGAGCGAAGCGGACTATCGGGGTGACCGGTTCGCCGACCACGACCACGATTTGAAGGGCAACCATGATATTCTGAACCTCACGGCGCCGACATTCATCCAGGAAATTCACGAGAATTATTTCAACGCCGGCGCCAACATTATTGCCACCAACACCTTCAATGCCTCGTCGATCTCGCAGGCCGATTATGGCGCCGAGGATTGCGTCTACGACATAAACCACGCCGGTGCGCGCCTTGCCCGGGCGGCGGCGGAAACGATTATGGCCGGGCACGCCGAGCGGCATTGCTGGGTCGCCGGTGCGGTGGGGCCGACCAACAAGACAACGTCGATTTCACCCGACGTCAACGATCCGGGCTACCGCGCCATCACCTTCGACCAAATCAAGGAGGTCTATAAAGAGGCAGTACGTGGTCTGGTCGATGGCGATGTGGATTTGCTGTTGATCGAAACCATCTTCGATACGCTCAACGCCAAGGCCTGCCTGTTCGGTATCGAAGAGCTATTCGAAGAGATCGGCATTCGCGTTCCTGTGATGATCTCCGGCACGATCACCGACCTGTCGGGGCGGACCTTGACCGGGCAAACGTCCGAGGCCTTCTGGTACTCGGTGCGCCATGCGAACCCGTTCTCGGTCGGCCTGAATTGTTCTATGGGCGCCCGCGAAATGCGCGCCTATATCGCCGAAATATCCCAGGCGGCCGACACGCTGGTGTGCGCGTATCCCAATGCCGGATTGCCCAACGAGTTCGGTCAATATGATGAAGGGCCAGATAGCACGGCCGATTATCTGTACGAATGGGCAACGAGCGGCCTGGTCAATATCGTCGGTGGTTGCTGCGGCACCACGCCCGACCATATCCGCGCCATAAAGGCCAAGGTCGCGGATCTGCCGCCGCGTCCGGTCCCCACAATTGATGTAGCGATGCGTTTGTCGGGGCTGGAAGCCTTTTCGGTGTCGCCGTGATCGGTAGCCGTTTCATAAATGTCGGTGAGCGCACCAATGTCACCGGGTCGGCGCGCTTTCGCCAGTTGATCGCCGAGGAAGATTACGAGGCGGCGCTCGAGGTCGCCCGTAGCCAGGTCGAGAACGGCGCTCAGATCATCGATATCAATATGGATGAGGGCATGCTCGATTCCGAGGCGGCGATGACCCGCTTTCTAAATTTGATCGCGGCCGAACCCGATATTAGCCGGGTGCCGATCATGATCGACTCCTCGAAATGGTCGGTCATCGAAGCGGGGCTCAAATGCGTTCAAGGCAAGTCCATCGTCAATTCGATCAGCCTCAAGGAAGGCGAGGCGCCGTTCCTGGAACAGGCGAAACTGATCAAACGCTACGGCGCGGCGGTGGTCGTCATGGCCTTCGACGAAGAGGGGCAGGCCGATACGGCCGATCGTAAATTTGATATCTGCGCGCGATCATACCGGCTGCTCACCGAGACCATCGCCTTTCCGCCCGAGGATATTATTTTCGATCCCAATATCTTCGCCGTAGCGACCGGCATCGCCGAACATAATGAATATGGTATCGCTTTCATCGAGGCGACCCGGCGGATTAAGGCCGAGCTTCCCCACGTTCATGTGTCGGGCGGCGTGTCCAACTTCTCGTTTTCGTTTCGCGGCAACAATATGGTGCGCGAAGCCATGCACTCGGTGTTGCTCTATCACGCTATTCGCGCCGGCATGGATATGGGCATCGTCAATGCCGGCCAGCTAACTGTATACGAAGATATAAAACCCGATCTGCGCGACGGTATCGAAGACGTTCTATTCAATCGTAACGAGAGCGCGACCGAGTGCCTGTTGGAATTATCCGAGCAGTTCCGCGATGTGGGGAGCGTCAAGGCCGAACGCGATCTCTCTTGGCGCGAGGCAGACACGGCAGAACGAATTAAATATGCGCTCGTCAACGGTATCGCCGATTTTATCGTGGAAGATACGGAGGCTGCGCGCCTTGAAGTCGAGCGGCCGCTCCACGTCATCGAAGGGCCTTTGATGGACGGCATGAACGTGGTTGGCGATCTGTTCGGGGCGGGTAAGATGTTTCTACCCCAGGTCGTGAAGAGCGCCCGCGTCATGAAGCAGGCGGTGGCCCATCTCAACCCCTATATGGAGGCGGAAAAGGCCAACTTTCCGGGCGAAGATAGCAGCGTCGGTAAAATCCTGATGGCGACGGTGAAAGGTGATGTGCACGACATCGGCAAGAACATCGTCGGCGTGGTTTTGAGCTGTAACAATTACGACGTGATCGACTTGGGCGTCATGGTGCCGGCGGCCAAGATTATGGAAACCGCACGGGCTGAAAATGTCGATATCATCGGCGTCTCGGGGCTTATCACGCCGAGCCTCGACGAAATGACCAACTTGGCGCGCGAGATGGAACGCGAAGGGTTTTCCCTGCCGCTGCTGATCGGCGGCGCGACCACCAGCCGCCTCCATACGGCGGTCAAGATTGCACCGGGTTATGAAGGGCCGACGATTCATGTGAACGACGCGTCGAAGGCCGTCGGCGTTGTTGGAAATTTGCTGTCGGACACAGCGCGCGATGACTATGTCGCCGAGATTAGCAGCGAATATGAGGAGGCACGGGCGCGCCACGCTCAAAGCGGCCGGCGCGCCAAACGGCAAAGCCTGGCCGGTGCGCGGCGTAACAAGGCGCCAATCGATTGGTCGAATTACACGCCGCCGAAGCCTACCTTCACAGGACTGCGCACCTTCGATGACTATGACCTTAGCGAGCTGGTGGCATGCATCGACTGGACGCCCTTCTTCCGCACCTGGGAGTTGGCGGGTAACTATCCCGACTTGCTCGACGATCCGATTATTGGCGAGGCGGCGCGAAACTTGTTCGCCGACGCCAAGGAAATGCTGGCCCGCATCGTGGCGGGAAAATGGTTTACGCCACGTGCGGTGGTTGGTTTTTGGCCGGCCAACGCAGTTGGCGATGACGATATTGAGGTCTATGCGCAAGAGGATGAGGGTGATCTCCCGACGGTAATCCATACGCTGCGCCAACAAATGCAGCGTACCAACGGCCGGCCCAATTTCGCGCTGGCGGACTTCATTGCGCCGAAGGAAACGGGCATCACCGATTACATCGGCGGTTTCGTGGTCACCACCGGTTGGGAAATCGGCGCGGTGTCGAAACGCTTTGAGGAGGCGAACGACGATTACAATGCCATCCTGGTCAAGGCTCTGGCGGACCGTCTGGCCGAAGCCTTCGCCGAGCGCATGCACCAGCGCGTGCGCACTGAGTTTTGGGCTTATGCACCCGACGAGGCGCTCAGCAACGAGGAGCTGATTTCGGAGGCCTATCGCGGCATCCGTCCGGCGCCGGGATATCCCGCCAGCCCCGATCACACCGAGAAGGATACCCTGTTCGAGCTGCTCGATGCGGAGGCCAATATTGGGGTGTCCTTGACCGAAAGTTTCGCCATGTGGCCGGCATCGTCGGTATCGGGATACTATTTCAGCCATCCTGACAGCGCCTATTTCGGCGTCGGCCGGATCGGCCGTGACCAGGTCACCGATTATGCAAACCGCAAGCAGATGCCTATTTTCGAGGTACTGCGATGGCTGTCCTCCAATCTCGACTTTGACCCCAAGGATTTTGCGGAGAAGGACGCCGCCGCCTAATTAAGACGCCGATGAAAGATCGCAGCCTGTCGGTAGATGCGTGGCAGCTCGGCTATATTGGTGCGCCAGCCAGGGAATGTGTTTTTCCGCGTTGATCGCGAGCGACTTCAACCTCTCGGGCAGAAATATGGTGGCGCCATAGATGCGCGTCCAGCGTTGGGTGTGTTCGGTCATCGGGCGTTCGCGGCGCTCCCATAGATCCAACGCGCTGGCCAGTTCCGGCGCCTCGTCGATCGCGACAGCAAGTCCCAATCCGTTCATCATGGCGTGGCCGGCCCCTTGCCCTAGATAAGGCGGCATTGCGTGTGCGGCATCGCCCAGAATTGCGACGCGTCCCACCGACCACCGCTTCAAGCGTATTGTCTGAAATCGGACCCAGCGGCATTCCTCCCAATCGGTATCGCGCGATATCCGTTCGAGCAGGGGCGCCATTGTCGGAAAGGAGCTCTGCCACGCCGGCCTATCGATCGGCGTTGCGCGTCCGGGCAGATCACGTTCCATGCAGGTCAGAATGACGTAAACTTCAGATGGCGAATTGGGACAATAAAGTATGCGGCGCTTGTCGGACCAAGCCTCGATCATCGCGGTGCCGTCGCGCGCATCGCGGGCGACGTCTTCGGGCAAGCGCGGAATGACCATGCGCACGCCCCCCTCCTTTTGCCAGACCTGACGCTCCATCAAACCGAGAGACTCACGGATGACCGAGTTGATGCCGTCGGCGGCGATAATGAGATCTGCGCGGCAGGTTTTATGATCGTCGAGTTCGAGGGTGCCGTCGGGGTTGGCTCCGGTAACAGTCGATCCGGTAACAATTTCGACGCCGGTCTGATCGGCCCGTTCGGCGAGCAACGAGATGATATGGCGACGGCTGATCCGGTAGCGGCCAAGTCCGTTCTGAAGGCTCAACAGTATCTCGCCTTTGCCGTTTAAAGAGTCGCGCCGATCGATTTCCATGCCGCCGGCTAGAATAGCATCGAGGATGCCTAGGGCCGCGAATATACGGGTCATGTTGTCCTGAATCGCGATGCCGTACCCCTCGGCTTGAAGTACTTGGCGGCGTTCATGGACCCTTACGGACCAGCCACGATCAGCCAGACCGATTGCCGCGACAAGCCCACCAAAGCCAGCGCCAGCGATCTCTGCGTGGCCGGATAGCGCCATTCGGGTCTCCTCATCGGGTATTCGGGTATATCGGGGATAATCATCGTCATTATGGCCCTAAATTTATAAAAAGCCCCCGATTTGTGGCAATCTAGGGCTGATTCCGTCGGGTCCACTAACAACTCGTTAACCGAAATCGGGTAACACCGGCTGCGCAGTTGCAGAACCCCGAACGAGGCCGTAGTGGAATATCCCCAAAATCTCAAAGAAGCCGCGCAAGTCGCGGCCGATGCTGTCGAGCGGATGGCGTCGCTCGGCATTACGGCCAATCCGCAGAATTTTACCGTGTGGTACGCCTATCTCAGCGGCCATGACGATTCGTTTGTACGCCACGTCGATAGCATGCTGGCGAAGAAGGAACCGTTCGACGAAACCCAATGCGCCGATTTGTATGCGGCGGTTCTGCGGCTAAGCATTGGCGAAAAAGAGGGAACCCGCGAAGCGGCCATCGATGCGGTGGGGGGCGATTTGGAACGCGCCATTGCTGCTACGACCGAAATTCTGCAACAGGCCGGTTCGGATACCAAGAAATACGGTGAGACCTTGGAAGGCGCGGGTGGCGCTTTGCAGTCGGCCGGTACGGCGGAACAGATGCAAAGCGTTGTTGCCAATCTGGTCGCGCAAACCCAACGCATGGTGGAACAGAATCGAACCGCCAATGAAAGTCTGCAACAGTCGAATAACGAAATTGCCGAACTGAAAATCCGCATGGCGGATATTCGCAGCGAGGCGCTGACCGACCCGCTGACGGGTCTCGCCAACCGGCGCGCGTTTAGCGAACGGTTGAGCGATAGCATGTCCGCTGCGACTAAGGATAAGGCGCCCTTGTGTTTGCTGATGCTCGATATCGATCATTTCAAATCTTTCAACGACACTTATGGGCATCAACTGGGTGACGAAGTGATACGGCTGGTAGCCGGCTGCATGTCGGCCAAAACCAAAGAGCACGATACGGCCGCACGATATGGCGGCGAGGAATTCTCCGTCATTCTTCCCGCGGCTAGTTTGGAAGAGGCCAAAGAGGTGGCTGAGAAAATACGTCTCACCGTCGCTGGCCAGAAGATTGTCCGCAAGGCATCGCGACAGACCTTGGGGTCCGTCACCTTGTCGATCGGTGTTTCACTCCTGCGCCCGCAAGATTCCGACGAGGACCTGATTGAACGGGCCGATGCGGCCCTATACGCGGCCAAGCATGCCGGTCGTAACTGCGTGCAGCTCGAAACCGACTTGGTTGACGACGCCGGCGCCCGTAACGTCGCCTGATAAAATATTCACGCTCGGCTAATCCGCCTATATGTGTTCGCGGTTGGCGTGCTAGAGGTGTGCGTCTCGCAGCCTATTTGGAATAACTGGCCGTGCGCCAAAAAGCCGCTGTTCGCGTGCGCCTGCAAATCCGGCGCCTCGTCCGTAACGAACACCTGACACTCGGTGTGTTGGCGTTTGCCGTGGGCATCGCGGCGGCCTATGGCGCCTTGATATTCCGTATCGGCGTCGGCGAAATTCAGCAGGTTAGCTTTGGCTTTTCGCTTGAGGATATCGTCCTTGAAGCCGGTGGCCTGCCCTGGTGGCAAATCGTCGCCGTGCCGACCATCGGCGGACTGCTGGTCGGGATCATCCTGCAACTGCACGGCCGCGGGCGGGCGCAAGGCGTTGCTCATGTTATCGAAGCATCGGCACTCCAGGGCGGCCGCATGTCGCTCAAGGATGGCATCGTTTCCACGATCGTCCATGTTATGTCTTTGGGATTTGGCGCCTCGACCGGCCGCGAAGGCCCAGTCGTTCATTTGGGCGCGACCCTGGGAGCGTGGCTTTCCCAACGTCTCAGCCTCGACCGGTCTCAGTCCCGCACCCTGCTGGCCTGCGGTGTGGCCGCCGCAACGGGCTCATTGTTCAATGCGCCGGTCGCCGGTGCGGTGTTCGCGATCGAGCTAATTGTCGGCAATCTGTCACTGACGGCCGGTGCGCCGATTTTTATCGCCGCGGTGACGGGCACGGCAATCGGCCGATTTTACTTCGGTAACGCCCCGGCCTTCGTCGTCCCGGCACAGGAATTGATTTCCCTGTGGGAATTTCCCGCCTTCGCGCTGTTGGGGGTGATAAGCGCCGCGGTCGCCATCATTTTCATGAAAACGATTTTTGCCGTCGAAGGCGCTGTGGAAAAGACCAAAATGCCGATGTGGGCGCAACCGATGTGCGGTGGCCTGCTGATAGGTGTTATTGCTGTGTTCCTGCCGCAAATTCTTGGCGTAGGCTATCTCGCCACCGATGCTGCCTTGCGCGCCGAATTCGGCCTGCAGCTGCTACTTTTCCTCATCGTCGCCAAGATCGCTGCTGTCGCCATATGCATCGGGTTCGGGTTCGGCGGCGGCGTGTTTTCGCCGTCGCTGTTTCTCGGCGCCATGGTTGGCGGGGCATTCGGCATCATTGCGGGCGGCATTTTTCCCGACCAATTTTCAGGCGTCGCGGCCTATGCGTTGATCGGCACCGCGGCGCTGGCCGGCGCGGTGATGGGAGCGCCGCTGGCGACAATCTTTATTATTTTCGAGCTCACCGGATCTTCCACGCTGACGGTGGCGGTCATGGTCTCCACGGTCGTGGCATCGGTGGTCATCCATCAGTTTTATGCACGCTCATTCTTCCACCGCCAGCTGGCGAACTGGGGCACCAATTTGACTGGTGGTCACGACCAAGCGATCCTGCGGAATCTGCTTGTTCGGAACATTATGCGGCGCGGCTATGCCACCATCGAGCCTGAGGGCGACACCCATCTGGTGCATGTCCGTATCCACGAGGCGCAAGATGGAGAAGTATATGTGGTGGGCGAGACCGGTGGGGTAAGCGGGGTTATCACCTACGCCGATATTGAAGACGCCGTTTTAGGCCGCGAAGACGGTGCACCGCTCGACGCTTGGGCCATTAGCCAGCCCATCGTTGATGTATTGCTGCCGGAAGACAGTTTGGAATCCGCCCAGGCAAAAATCGCTGCGACCGGGCGCACCTCTCTACCGGTTGTCCGCGACCGGGAATCGATGGAACTCTGCGGGGTTGTCGGCGAACTCGAGATTGCCCGCGCCTATAACCGCGCGCTGCTCCGTGCACGCGCGGAAGAGCACGACTAGACCGCAGACCGTTTTAGAAGCTCGGGTCGAGCTTTAGCCAGTTTTGCCGGTCGTCCGAGCTGACGGTCACGCTGCGCAATTCGCCGGTTTTGGTGAGCACGGTCATGTCGATGGCATCGCCGGCGCTAGCGTCTTTCCAGACCGCGCGCAGGAAACTCGCCATATCGTCGACCGCCGTGCCGCGCACATTGACGATGAGATCGCCGGGCTCGATACCGGCGGCTTCGGCCGGACCATCCGGCGCTATCCTGTCGACGAAAACACGGCCGCGGAATTCTGAGGAGAAGATGCCCACCCAGGGGCGGGCGTTTCCAGCGCGCCGGCCGGACGCTACCATATCATCGAGAATGGGCCGCAATTCATCGATCGGCACGAACATATTGCCCGCGACCGGTTGTTGGATAACCGCCGCATTGCCGACGAACAGCGAGCCGATGCCAAGCAATTTTCCGTCGCTACCCAGCAACGACGCACCGCTGAAATTGGCGTTCGGCGGCGAAGTGTAGATGGCGTCATCGAGCAAATATTCCCAACTGCCGACAAAGGGTCGGCGGTCGACCACAAACACACCTTGCACCGCCTGCTTGCCCAGCCGATTGGCGATAAGGGCTTGGGAGCGCGCGGGGATGCTTTCGGATTCACCAAGCTCGAACGGGGTCACGCCCAGCGGGCTCAGGGCGCGGACCAGTCCAAAGCCCGAAGCATGGTCGTAGCCGATGAATTTGGCCGGTACGGTGCGCCCGTCGCTGGTCGTCAGATCGATACTAGCGGCTTCCAGAATCAAATAGCCGATGGTCAGCACCAACCCGTCGTCGGAAATCACCGCGCCACTACCCTGGCGCTCGGTGCCTAGGGTGCCGGCGGTGCGCGCATTGCCGGGGATTTGGCTGTCGATGCCGACGACGGCGTCGAGAAAATTGCTGGAATTGCCCTGCGCCCGCGCGACGGTATGGTCAACTATACCGCTCACAGTGGCCGCAAATATCGCCCCCGCGAGGAGGATCGATCGCGAAAAACCACTAAATTGCAGCGCCTTACGAAGAAAATAAGGTCGATGAAGCATGGTCACGTCCCCATATTCGCCAGGGGTGAGCTTCCCCTATATAAAGATTAACACTGGAGTCGCGCATCCGATACGCGATCACGCGATTGTTTGCATAACGTTTGCGTGCCCTCTGGCCCGGCGACTCATCCTTTGCTCGTGATATAATCTGATCGACCCATGACCGACCCGTTTCACATCGAAGATGAAGAGCCACAGCCCGTTATCGCCAACAGCGTAGCGGCTGGCGCGGCCGGAGCGTCCTATTTGGCCCAGCTCAACGAGGCGCAGCGCGATGCGGTGGAAGCGCTGGACGGCCCGACCCTGGTATTGGCCGGAGCCGGGACGGGGAAGACCCGGGTTCTCACCACCCGGCTGGCTCATTTGCTGCGGTTCCGCCAGGTCCGTCCCTATGAAGTGCTGGCGGTTACCTTCACCAATAAGGCGGCGCGCGAAATGCGCGAACGTGTCGCCGGTTTGGTCGGCGGCCCGGCCGAGGCGATCTGGCTCGGCACGTTTCACGCGCTGGGTGCGCGCATGTTGCGCAAGCACGCTGAATTGATCGGCCTGCAATCCAATTTCACCATTCTCGATACCGACGATCAGGTGCGGCTGCTGAAGCAATTGCTCGAAGCGTCCAACATCGACAGCAAACGCTGGCCGGCGCGGGTGATGATGGGCGTGATCCAGCGCTGGAAGGATCGCGGGCTGACCCCCGACAAGGTGACGGCGGCCGAGGCCGGTGATCTGGCCGGCGGGCGTCTGGTCACGCTTTATGAGGAATATCAGGAACGCCTGCGCATTCTCAACGCCGCCGATTTCGGCGATCTGTTGCTCCATTGCCTGACCCTATTTAACCAGAACGAAGATGTGCTGAAGGAGTATCAGCAACGCTTCCGCTACATTCTGGTCGACGAATATCAGGACACCAATGTGGCGCAGTATCTGTGGTTGCGCCTGCTCGCCCAAGGCCATCGCAACATTGCGTGCGTCGGCGACGACGACCAGTCGATCTACGCCTGGCGCGGCGCCGAGGTGGGCAATATCCTGCGCTTCGAGGAAGATTTTCCCGGCGCTAAGGTTGTCCGCCTGGAGCAGAATTACCGGTCAACCGCGCCGATCCTGGCGGCCGCCTCGGCGCTGATTGCGCACAATGAAGGGCGGCTCGGCAAGACCCTGTGGACCGAAGGCGAGGGCGGCGATCCGATCATCGTACGCGGCCTGTGGGACGGCGAGGAAGAGGCGCGGTTTATTTCCGACCATATCGAAGATTTGCAGCGGCGCGGGCGCGACGGCACGCCCATCGCCTTGCAGGACATGGCGATTTTGGTGCGCGCCGGTTTCCAAACCCGCGAATTCGAGGAACGGTTCCTC
>JABDJY010000234.1 GCA_013003285.1 Alphaproteobacteria bacterium
TGGGCAATCCTGCGGCAAATCCGTTTGCCCGCTGCCCTGCCCGCCTTCGCCTCCGGCCTGCGTGTCGCCGCCGCCGTCGCCCCCATCGGTGCCGTGGTCGGCGAATGGGTCGGCTCGTCGGCCGGGCTGGCTACTACATGCTACTGATGAATGGGCGGGTTCAGACCGACGCCATGTTCGCCGCCCTGTTCGTTTTGGCCATTGTCGCCACCACCATCTATTTCACCATCGACATGATCTTGCGCCATGCCATTACCTGGCAACCGGAAAGCGATCCGGCACAAGCCGCCTAACCCTAGATTATCGGAGCTGTATAAATGAAACGACTGATGACCCTGCTGTTGGCCACTGGATTGATCCTGGCGGCAGGACCGGCGAGCGCGACAGAAAAACTCACCGTGCTGCTCGACTGGTTCGTCAATCCCGACCATGGCCCCCTCTTCGTGGCCCTCGAGCGTGGCGAGTTTACCAAGCGCGGCCTGGAGGTTGAATTCATCGCCCCGGCCGACCCCAACGATCCGCCCAAACTGGTCGCCGCCGGCAAGGCCGATGTGGCGGTGTCCTACCAGCCACAACTGCATCTGCAGGTCGAAGCGGGATTGCCGTTAACGCGGATCGGCACCTTGGTCGCCACGCCGCTCAATTCGGTGGTCGTTCTGGCCGATAGCCCGATCAAATCGATCGCCGATCTCAAAGGCCGCAAGGTCGGCTTCTCGGTCGGCGGGTTCGAGGATGCGCTGCTCGGCGCCATGTTGGCCAAGCACGGGCTATCGCTGAAAGACGTCGAATTGATCAATGTGAACTTCTCGCTGTCGCCGTCGCTGATGAGCGGCCAGGTGGACGCGGTGATCGGCGCCTTCCGTAATTTCGAGCTCAACCAGATGGATATTAACGGGCGGCCCGGCCGCGCCTTCTACCTCGAGGAAGAAGGCATTCCGGGCTATGACGAATTGGTTTTGGTGGCGAAAAACGACCGGCTCGGCGACAAGAAACTGCGCGTCTTCATCGACGCCATCGAGGCCGGCACCCAGTATATGATCAATCATCCCGATGAGGCGTGGAAGCTGTTCCTCAAGGGCCACAAGGATCTCGACGACGAGCTCAACAAGCGCGCCTGGCGCGATACGCTACCGCGCTTCGCACTGCGACCCGGCGCCTTGGACGAAGGCCGCTATAACCGCTTCGCTGAATTTTTGAAAAGCCAGGGCATGATCAAAGCCGTCCCGCCGGTCGCCAGCTACGCGGTGGAAATTAAGTAACGAAGGTTATTTGCGGCTACTTCGCCGGGACGGGCGCGCCGAGATCGATTGCGATGTCTTCGTCGACCGCCTCGTCGTCACCGCGCCGGGCGGCGGCTTGCTGGCGCGCCCATAAGGTGGCGTAAGCTCCGCCTTGCGCTAACAAATCGCCATGGCGGCCGCGCTCGATGATGCGGCCCTCATCGAGCACGATAATCTCGTCGGCGTTTACCACCGTCGATAGCCGGTGCGCGATGACCAGGGTTGTGCGATTGGCCGACACTTCGTCGAGGGATTTCTGAATTTCCCGTTCGGTATGGGTATCGAGCGCCGAGGTGGCCTCATCGAACAGCAAAATTTGCGGCTGTTTGAGGATCGTCCTGGCAATCGCCACGCGCTGTTTCTCGCCACCCGACAGTTTGAGACCGCGCTCGCCGACCTTGGCGTTGTAACCGTCGGGCAGGCTCATGACGAAGTCGTGGATCTGCGCCATCCGCGCGGCCTCCTCGACTTCCGAGGGCGACGCGCTGGGTCGGCCATACTGGATATTGTAGAAAACCGTATCGTTGAACAGCACCGTGTCTTGCGGGACGATGCCGATGGCGGCGCGCAGGCTGGCCTGGGTAACGTCGCGTATATCGTGCCCATCGATAGTGATGCGACCTTCATCGATATCGTAGAAGCGGAACAGCAGGCGCGAGATGGTCGATTTGCCGGCGCCCGACGCCCCCACGATTGCGACCTTATTACCGGCCGGAACCTCGAAGCTGAGCCCGCGCAGAATCGGCCGCCGCTGATCATAGGCAAAAGACACATCGTCGAAGCGCACCACGCCGTCGCTCACTGCCAGCGGGACGGCATCTTCGGAATCGGCGATTTCCCGTCCCACATCGAGCAGCCCGAACATGTTTTCCATATCGACCAGCGACTGGCGGATTTCGCGGTAGACGAAGCCGAGGAAATTGAGTGGCTGGAACAACTGCATCATATAGAGATTGACGGCGGTGAATTCGCCGATCGACATGGATCCGTCGGCGACGCGAAAGCCACTCAACACCAGCAGGATGGTCAGTCCGAACGCGATGATGATGCCCTGCCCCACATTCAATAGCGAAAGCGTCGTCAGGCTTTTCACTGCAGCGCGTTCGTAGCGCTGCATCGACTGGTCGTAGCGTTGCGCCTCGTGCTCCTCATTGCCGAAATATTTGACCGTTTCGAAATTGAGCAGACTGTCGATGGCCTTGGTGTTGGCCTCGCTGTCGCTCTCGTTCATGGCACGGCGATATTTCAGCCGCCATTCGGTAAACAGCAGGGTGAAGGCGATATAGATGGCGACGGTGATCAGCGTGATGATGCTGAAGATGTAGCCGAACAGCGTCCACAGAATGCCGCAAACCAGGGTGATTTCCAGCAAGGTCGGCAGAATATTGAACAGCATGAAGCGCAACAGGAAGTCGATGCCTTTGATGCCACGCTCGATCACGCGACTAAGCCCGCCGGTCTGGCGGTCGAGATGGAAGCGTAGCGCCAGCCCATGGAGGTGGCGGAACACCACCAGCGCGATATTACGGATCGCGCGCTGACCAACTTTGGCGAAAACGAAATCGCGCAATTCGGCGAAGGCCTGTTGGCCGACCCGCAGCAGGCCGTAGCCGATCAACAGCGACAGGGGTACGGCAATCGCAGTGGTTCCCGCCGGCTGGTCGAGAATATCAACCGCCTTGCCGAACACCGCCGGGACCGCAACCGTGGCAACCTTCGCCGCGACCAGCAACACCACGGCAATCAAAACCCGGATTTTCATTTCCCATTGGCCACGCGGCCACAGATACGGCAGCAGCGCCCGCAACGCGCGGCGCTCTTGGCCCGGCACCGATTGTCTCTCTGTGTGACCCATGGACCGCATGATGAAATCCTTCTGCCCCGCAGCAACTCACCAGGCAAGGATTTAACCTAATCGCCGGCAAAAGCCAGCGGCAAGGATGTGATAACCGCCGAAAAGTTAGCACCGGGAAAGCCCTTCCCCGCCGGGAGAAGGTTTGTACACTTGTGCCCTAGTTTAACGGCTCCATAAAGCTCTCCGGCGGCACCCAGGTGTCGTCGATATATTTGTTCGCCCAGCGGCACATCTCCTG
>JABDJY010000237.1 GCA_013003285.1 Alphaproteobacteria bacterium
GCCCAATCGATCGTCGGGGACGGCAGGGCGACGTAGAACGGTACGCCGTTATCGCGCGCCGCCAGCGCCTTCAAATAGGTGCCGATTTTATTGGCCACATCGCCGCGCGAGGAAGTGCGGTCGGTGCCGGTAATACACAGATCGACCATGCCGTGCTGCATCATATGTCCGCCAGCATTGTCGGCGATCACCGCATGGGAGACACCATGTTGGCCCAATTCCCAGGCCGTTAGTGCGGCACCCTGATTTCGCGGCCGGGTTTCGTCGGCCCAGACATGAACCGGGATGCCCAAATCATACGCCTTATAGATCGGCGACAGCGCCGTGCCCCAATCGACCGTCGCCAACCAACCCGCATTACAATGGGTCAACATATTGACCGGCCGACTCTCGCCCGACGCCTTATAGGCATCCTGGATCAGGTTTAGGCCATGGTCGCCAATGGCGCTGTTGATGGCAACGTCTCCGTCGCTGATTTCGGCCGCGCGCTGATAGGCCACCGCGACCCGGCTATCTTGCGGCAGGTCCTGCAAGCGGGCGCACACATCATGCAGCGCCCAGCGCAGATTAACCGCCGTCGGGCGCGTCGCCATTAAGGTCTCAAACGCCTTATCAAGCCCCGCAATCGAAGCATCTTCGCGCATCGCCAACGCCACGCCATAGGCCGCAGTGGCGCCGATCAGCGGGGCGCCGCGCACCATCATGGTTCGGATAGCCTGCGCGGCCGTGTCCAGTGACGTAAGGTTCGCGATCTCGAAATGATGGGGCAGCCGGGTTTGGTCGATAATACTGACCGGTCCCTCGGCCTGGTCGCACCAGATGGTGCGGTAGGCGACGCCGTCAACTTTCAACTGTCCAACTCCGCTACAGTTACAGCCGCCATTACTCGGCCTTGCTGATGACGAAGGTCAGCACGCCGTCATGCTCGGTCGCGCTTTCCAATGTATCGCCCGTCGCCTCGCAGAAATTATGGAAGTCCTTCATGGCGCCCGGATCGGTGGCGACGACCGTGAGACGCGCGCCGGCCGCCATCGACTTGAGCGCTTTCTTCGCCTTCAAAACCGGCAACGGGCATTTCAGCCCGGACGTATCGAGCACTTCCATAATCTAATCCAACGAGAATTGTGGGTCGTGACGCATAGTGCGGTTATCGACCGGCGCCGCAACCCCAAAATTCCGCCAACTCGATTGACGGTTTTTCTAATATGCGAATATACTAATTTTATGGACATTCACGCGCTCAAAGAGAAATCGGGACAGGCGAGCCGGCTTCTCAAATCTCTGGCAAACGATCGGCGCCTGTTGATCCTGTGCCATCTGAGCGAAAATGAGAAATCCGTCGGCGAGCTCGAGCGGCTGGTCGATCTCAGCCAGTCCGCATTGTCGCAGCACCTGGCCCGGTTACGTCGCGACAAATTGGTGCAGACCCGGCGCGAGGCGCAGACTATTTTCTATTCCATCGCCAGCCCGGAAGCTGGCGCGGTCATGCAGACCCTGTACAAACTTTATTGTTCCGACGACGCTGACACAACCCGGCCGGCGGGAGACACCAATCGCCGCCGCGCTTCAGGCACGTGAGCCGGTAGATCACTGAGGGTCTCCAGAACGATTTCGAACCAATACCCAGTCCCAGAGGCCTATAAAAATGACACAACAAGTAATGTTCCTCGACCCTGCGGAGGTGTTGGAAAAAATCAAGGATGGGTCCGCTTATGTTATCGACGTGCGCGAGCCCCACGAATATGCCGAGGCGCATATCGCCGGCGTGGCCCTGATGCCACTGTCGCAATTCGACCCGAGCGCGGTCTCGCCACCCGAAGATAAAACACTGATTTTCCACTGCCGTAGCGGTCGGCGGTGCGGCATGGCTGCCGAACGGCTGGTCGACGCCGGCTATACGGGCAAAATTTACCGCCTGGCCGGCGGCCTATTGGCCTGGACGGCTGACGGGCTGCCCCTGGAGACCGGCGCAAGCAATTGATCCCAGCAATCTCGAACCCGCGGCGGCTGTTAACCGACCAATGAATATTTACCTGCCGATAGCCGAAATGTCCGTCGACGTTTTCCTGATCCTCGGATTGGGCGGCGCCATCGGTTTTCTGTCGGGATTGTTCGGGGTCGGCGGCGGATTCCTGATGACGCCATTGTTGATATTCATCGGGATACCGCCTGCGGTCGCGGTGGCCAGCGAGGCGAACCAGATCGTCGCCGCCTCGGTCTCCGGTGCGTTGGCCCATATGCGGCGCAACAATGTTGATTTCAAAATGGGCCTGGTGCTCACCATCGGCGGCTTTGCTGGATCGGGCGTCGGTGTCGTGATCTTCACCCTGCTGCGCCAATTAGGTCAGGTCGAACTGTTGATCGCGCTGAGTTACGTGATTTTCCTGGGCGCCATCGGCTCGTTGATGCTGTTCGAAAGCGGTCGGACCATGTTGCGGCGGCAAGCCGGGACGGCAACGCGCGGAAAACTGCACCAACACAATTGGCTACACCGTCTGCCTTTTAAACTGCGATTCCGCCGTTCGCGGCTTTATATCAGCGCGCTGGTGCCCATCGGTGTCGGATTCGTGGTCGGCGTTCTGGCCGCCATCATGGGGGTCGGCGGCGGTTTTATTATGGTGCCGGCGATGATTTATCTGCTCGGCATGCCGACCGCCGTCGTCGTCGGAACCTCGCTGTTCCAGATCATATTCGTCACCGCCAACGTGACGTTCCTGCAGGCCACCACGAACCAAACCGTCGATATTGTGCTGGCGTTGCTGTTGTTGACCTCGGCGGTGATCGGCGCCCAATTTGGCACCAAGGTCGGCGGATTGCTGCGCGGCGAACAGCTGCGCGGGCTGCTGGCGCTGATGGTCTTGGCGGTCTGCGCCAAGATCGCCTACGATTTGGTGTCGACCCCGGTCGATCTATTCTCGATCCGAGAAATTTCCGGATTTGGCGGATGAGAAACCTCCGCCACACCGCGATCATCATGATGCTGGCGCTCGGCATTTCGGCCACGCCGGCCCTCGCCCAGACACCGGCTGTATCCGGGGCCGGGTCAACACCACTGGTGGCAGACCTGAGCGAAAACCTCATCGCCATCACAACCGGATTTACCGGCACCGAGGTGTTGCTGTTCGGCGCGACGGAAGGGGTCGGCGATATTATCGTCGTCGTTCGCGCGCCGGAAAGTCAGGTGGTCGTACGGCGCAAAGA
>JABDJY010000236.1 GCA_013003285.1 Alphaproteobacteria bacterium
GGTCGGGGGTGCTCAACAAACCCTCGCGCGTAATGTCTTCACCGGTATAAGCAATAAGGGTCCGCACTGCTTCCAATGCGTCCTCTCTCGTGGGTTGTTGGCCGACCGTACCGATTGGGTCGGCATCGCCTATTTGTGTCGCCAGATGGAACGTCGCGGTGGACATCTACGGCCTCTTACCTTTGGTCAGGACGCTGACGGGGCGCACGTATATAATAGAGTACGCAGTGTGAGATCGGGCGCGTGGGGAGCGCGGCCCGATCCCGATTTCGACGGATTTACCGGCGAAATCTCACTGGACGCAACGTCAGTTCGGCAGGATTACCGTATCAATAACGTGAATGACGCCGTTATCGGCGGCAATGTCGCCGGACCAGATCGTGGGGGGATTACGATCTGGTCCGGGTCAGTACGGTGAACCCTAGACGTTATGACTAGATCTAACGTCAGTTCGGCAGGATTACCGTATCAATGACATGAATGACGCCGTTATCGGCCGAAATGTCGGCAGTCGTGACGGTCGCGCCGTCAACCATGACGCCGCTGGTCGCATCGATGTCGACATCGCTACCCTGGACCGTGGCGGTGCTTAATTTTTTGCCGGCCAGATCGCCCGACATAACCTTGCCCGGAACCACGTGATAGGTCAGTACGGCAACTAGCTTATCTTTGTTTTCCGGCTTCAGCAGATCTTCAACCGTACCGGCGGGCAGTTTCGCGAAAGCGTCGTTGGTCGGCGCGAAGACGGTAAACGGTCCATCGCCCTTCAAGGTATCCACAAGTCCTGCTGCTTTGACAGCCGCGACCAACGTCGAGAATTGGTCGTTGGCGATGGCGGTGTCAACAATGTCCTTGGCCAAGGCGGCAGTTGAAGACAGGGCCAAGCCACTGACGATGGCAACGGTCGATAAGATACGGGTAGTCGGTTTCATGAAGTGATCCTCAGTCATAAGTTTACTTATGCATTTAGTTACGCAAACAGACGATGTCCGGATCACCGAATGCTGAATATTATTCGTGATGGCGAGGAACCGGAATCTTAGGAGTGCGCCGCGACTGATCTGACGGTTGATCTGCTGCGTAGTGTCTAGGGAAGGAAACGAGAATGATTGAACCGCGTTCAGAGCCAACCTCTACCGAGCGCCTTGCCTGGGTTACCGGCGCCAGCAAAGGCATCGGGCGGGCGGTTGTGATCGAACTGGCTGAGCAGGGGTGGCAGATCGCGGCAAGCGGTCGTGATATTGCCGAACTCGATGCCTTAACGGCGGAAACGAACGAGCTATCCGGCTCGGTACACGCCTATCCCTTCGACATTACGTCTGAGCAAGCCTCAAGTGAAATTGTCGCTGCGATCGAGCGGGATCTCGGCTTCATCGACATGGCCGTTCTCAATGCCGGTACCCATGAATCGGTCGACGGCGTGGCGTTTACGGTCGCGCCGCTGCGCCGCCTGGTGGAGACAAATCTAATGGGAACGGCACATTGTCTGGCTCCAATTGTCGAACGTTTTGTTGCGCGTGGCGGGGGACGTATCGCGGTGGTCGCATCGCTGGCGGCCTACCGTGGCCTGCCCACGGCGAGTGCCTATGGCGCGACAAAAGCGGCGCTCATAAATATGTGCGAAGCGTTACGCGTCGAACTGGCACCGGCAGGTGTCGTCCTCTCGGTGATCACGCCGGGATTCGTGCGCACACCGCTGACCGATCGTAATCTTTTTCCCATGCCGTTTTTGATGGAGCCTGACGTGGCCGCGCGGCGCATCGTGCGTGGCCTTGCCGGAAAGCGGTTTGAAATCACCATGCCGCGATGCTTTGCCTTCATCATGAAGCTGTTACGGATCCTACCCTATCCGCTATATTTTACCGTAACCCGACGCCTCGTTACGCGTTCCGAGCCCTAGCGAACCTTGAGACCATAATGCGCCACGGAGACGGTTCCGGTGTCGAACCCCGCCTCGCAGTAGCACAGGTAATAGCGCCACAATCGTCGGAATCTTTCGTCGAAACCGAGCGCTTCAAGGTCCGGCCAGGCGGCTTCGAAGCGGCTTCGCCATTGTCGCAGCGTTTCGGCGTATGACGGGCCAAAAGAGAAAGTATCGGCGATCGTAAGTCCGGCCGCGCCCGAGGCCACCGCGAATGCCTGAGGCGAGGGTAGCATACCACCCGGAAATACCCGTAGTTGAATGAAGTCCGGATTGCGTCGATAGGCAGCGAAACGCTCATCGGCAATGGTAATAACCTGCAGCGCGGCCTTGCCGTCGGGACGCAAGCGATTGCGTAGAGTGTCAAAATAGCCCGGCCAATAGCTTTCCCCCACCGCCTCGAAACTCTCGATAGATACAATTCGGTCGAAGGTGTCGGCGATGTCGCGATAGTCTTGCAAGCGGATTTCCACGCATTTAGACAAGCCGGCCGCCGCCACAGCGCGGCGCACCCACTCGGCTTGGGCCCGCGACAAGGTTACAGCGATGACGCGGCAGCCGAACCGGCGCGCCGCATAGATCGCAAACCCGCCCCAGCCACAGCCGATTTCCAGCACATGATCGCCATGCCGCAGACCAGCAACATCAGCAATGCGGGCATATTTAGCCTCTTGTGCGGCCGTGAGCGAGACGGCCGAGTCCGTAAAAAGACCTGCGGAGTAAGTCATCGATTCGTCGAGCCAAGCGCCATAAAAGGCGTTGCCGAGGTCATAATGAGCAGCAATGTTGCGCCGGCTGCCCGCGCGCGTATTGGCATTCAGCTTATGGCGCAATCGTCCCAGCACCATCGCCGGTATTCGCTGCGCTGCCGTTGGCGTAAATGCTGTTTCGTTTTCAATTCCCAACCTTAGGACAGCCGCAATGTCGGGGCTGTCCCAATCGCCATCGACATAGGCATCCGCCAACCCCAGCGCGCCGTTGAACGCCGCCCGGCGCACAATGCGAGGATTGATTATGTGTATCTGCGCGTTTCGGCCGGGTTGATCACCGGTATGCCGCCAAGAGGTGCCATCCGGCCAAGTAACGTCGAGCGTGCCGTTTTCAAGACAGTGGGTCCAGCGGTTAAATAATAGACGTGCCAACCGTGCGCTCGACGGGCGGCTAACCGCACTGGCCGGCAGTTTAGACCGTAGGGCGCTTTGTGTCAGATCGGCCATGCGGCACTCCGGCATTAGGGACGATGAAAGAAACAGCCTCAGCGGGCGCCGACGGATGGCGAAACGTCGGGATACGCTTACGCCAAAGCTGAAAGGCTTCCCAGTAGATACCGACGATGACTTTGAGCGTCATCATCGGATGGCAAACCAAAGAAGCTGCCAAGAAGCGGTCGGTCAACGTGCGCGCTTCGCCATTGAACGTCGCCGCTAACAGTGCACCATCGGGATCAGCCTCGGAGACAGTGATACTAACGCGGTCACCCGGCGGCAAAACCGCCATGTCGTAGGTACAATCCATCGGAATAAAGGGCGAAACGTAAAATTCTTTGTCAAAACTATGGCTCTGCACGGCGCGGCCATCGTCTTGGGTCGGGACGATATAAGTGTGGGATTCGCCGAACGTGTTGCGCACTTCGTAGAGGATGGCGCGCAGACGCTCGACACCATCGTAACAGAAGTAGACGCTGATCGGATTGAACACGTACCCCAGCATTCGCGGCAGACACAATAATCGAATACGTCCCCCCGCCGCGTCGACACCGACGTTCGCAAGCTGTGTATCCACCCAGGCGCGCAGCGAAGTGCCGTCCCGCGGACCGTGATCAATGTCGTGGAACGAGAACGGCGCAGCGCGGTTATAAGCGAACAGACGAAGCTTGGTATCGAGCGCGGGCAGCTCATCGAGATCGAGCAGCAGGTAAGAAAGACCATATTTCAGACGGTGATTCTTCGGACGGTGGCGAACATGGGTCACAAAGCCGCTATAGGCCTTCGAAGAGAGCATTAGGCGGCCTTCCTGATTCCACGGCGCGGATCGCTCTCGGTTGGCCGCCTGCCGAGCATCGGCAAGCGGTCAGATTCGTTGGCCACCGACCAGGGGCGACGGACGCCACCCAGCGTCTCAGCAACGGCAAGTCCCGATTGCAACGCATCTTCATGAAAGCCATGGCCGAAATAACTTCCGCAATACCATGTTCTGCGCTGTCCCTGTTAGTGCCACTGTTCTCTCTGGGCTGCTAGCGCGCGGTGGTCGAACAGCGGATGGTCATACTGAAACTCGGCGATCGTATGATCTTCGGCCGGCGGGGTGTGCGGGTTCAAGGTGACGAAAAGAGGCCGTGGCGTCTGTATGCCCTGCAATCGGTTGAGCCAATAGCTGACCTGTGGCGGTCCGGCGGAAGCTTGCGTCGCCGTCATGTAGTTCCAACTTGCCCAGACCCGATGTCGGCGGGGCATCAGGCTCACATCCGTATGAAGGTAGGTGCGATTGCTTGTATAGGAAATGGCGCCGAGGCGTTCTCGCTCTGCCGCTGTCGCGTCACTAAGCAGCGCCAGGGCTTCATCGGCGTGCACCGCTAGCACCACGTCATCGAAAGATTGGCGCCTGCCCCCAGCGGAGACCACATCAACGCCGTGGCTGTGTCGGATAAGTTGTTGAATATCGGCGTCGCACTTGATGCTGCGCGCAAACGTCTCGGTCAGCCGGTCCACATAAGCGCGACTGCCGCCTGTAACCGTGCGCCATGGCGGTCGTTCGCTCAGGTTGAGCAATCCGTGACTTTGAAAAAAACGGACGAAGGATTCTACCGGATATCTGCGCATATCGTCGGCCGCCGCCGACCAGATGGCGGCGCCCATGGGCAGCAAATGGTCGTCGATGGAGCCTTGTGAATAGTTTCCCGCGGCCAGATAGTCGCCGAGGGTCAATCCAGCTAAACGGCCGGCGTTCAAATCCTCGGGCGCGGCGCTGTAGAATCTCCGAATGTCGGCCAACATTCCCCAGAAGACCGGGCGCACCAGGTTACGTCGCTGGCCGAACAACCCGGCTGGAAAATCGCTGGAATATTCAAGCTGCCCGCCGCGCGCAGACACCGCAAACGACATATCGCTGGGATGTGTCGCCACGCCCAAATGGTCGAAAAGCGCCACCAAATTTGGATAGTTCGCCTCGTTATAGACCACGAAGCCGGTATCGACCGGATAGTCGACACCGTCCATGGGCGCCAAGACGGTATTGGCATGACCGCCGGCAACCGCCAACCGTTCGAAAACGGTCACGCGATGGCGTTGTTGCAACAACCAGGCTACCGAAAGCCCGGCGATTCCGGCGCCGATAACGGCAATATTACGGGGTTGTTCGGGCAAAATTAGGCGTCCGGAGCCGTTAAATATAATTTCCAACCATGTATACGCTCGTGAGGGTTGTGCGGATCATCGAATGCAAAGAAAAAGTATAAAATTAACGTTGCGGACACTGATCCAAATTACGGCACCTTGCGTTTACAAGCCCATGATGCCATCCATGAACTATGCCATCCCCGCTATTGACCCAGTTATACGAGGCCAGTTTGCGATTGCCGCGGTTGGCCCCTGGATGAAGCAGACAGTGCAGGAACCAATGCAATCCTCCGGGACGTCAGTTTCTCCAGATTGGGCGCAAGCCCTTCGTGTCATCGCGGAAACCGGTGATCGTGAGACTTTTGAACGGGTGTTCGAATATTTTGCCCCGCGAGTAAAGGCCTACATTATGCGTTTGGGTACCGACAGTTCCACCGCCGAGGAGCTGACCCAAGAGGCGATGGCGACCGTCTGGCGCAAGGCCAGCCAATACGATCCTGTAAAAGCCGGCGCGTCGACCTGGATATTTACGATTGCGCGTAACTTACGCATCGATGCGTTCCGAAAGGAAAAGCGGCCCGAGCTCGACCCCCACGATCCGGCGCTAGTACCCGACCCCGATAGATCTTCCGAAGATGTTGTATTTGCGGCCCAGCAGGCACAGCAGGTAAAGGCCGCGTTGGGTAACCTTCCGGAAGAACAACGCCGCGTCGTCCATCTGTCGTTCTATGAAGACTACACCCATGCCGAGATTGCCAGTCAGCTCGATCTGCCCCTCGGCACGGTAAAGTCCAGGATACGGCTGGCCTTCCAACGTATTAGAAGTTCGCTTGGAGAAGAACTGTGACCATTCACCACCATCCATCGGAAGATTTACTCTTTGCCTATGCGGCGGGCGATCTGGGCGAGGCCTGGTCTCTCGTGTTAGCGACCCATATGGCGCTGTGTCCGGTTTGCCGCCGGGTCGTTCACCAAGCAGAGGCGATTGGTGGTGAATTGATCGACGCGTTGGCGCCCCAATCCTTGGCCGTGGATGCTATGACGAAAACGCTAGCGCGCGCCGCGATGGCGGAGACGCCACCGTCGACAACAGTGGCCTCATCTTCAATAAATCAGCCCGCCCCAGTGTTACCGCAGCCGCTGCTAGACTATGCTGGCGGCGATGTGAGCTCTCTACGCTGGCGCCGATTGGGCCGCGGCGCTTACCACATTCCCCTGGTGCGTAGCAGCGGCGGTGAGGTGGCTCGATTGCTGAAAATTCCCGCCGGTCGTCCGGTGCCGGAGCACGGGCACAATGGCATTGAACTGACAATGGTTCTGTGCGGCAGCTTTGCGATGAAAGTGGGCGTTTCGCACGCGGAGATGTGGAAACCGCAGACGCCGAGCTTGTCCATCAACCAGTCGCCGAAGCTGGCGAAGATTGCATTTGCCTAGCCGTCACCGACGCCCCGTTACGTTTCCGCTCTCCGCTTGCGCGATTGGTTCAGCCTTTTATCGGCATTTAGGGCCGCTATCTGCTATTGATCGAAACCACCCAGATTGACTTCGGACATGATCCTGAGACTCCGGACTTTCCGATTTTCGCCAGCTCCTACCGCGTCATGAAAATTCTAATGCAATGCTGTTGCCAGATCGCAGGGAGCGACATGGAACCACCCCGGATAGCGCAAGTCGTCGCGGTAGCTCATTATTGTCTATTTAGTTCCGGATAGATTAGCTGCCGAAGTTGCCGGCATCATTTCGAATTTTGCGTCCTCCTCACGCAACCCTCCCACATCCAAAACGAAGTCGACAATTGCGTCGATCCCCTGACCGGACTTCAAATTGCTGAACACGAATGGCCGTTCGCCGCGCATTTTGCGCGCGTCGCGATCCATCACATCGAGGTCGGCGCCGACCAGCGGCGCCAGATCGATCTTATTGATGACAAGCAAGTCGGAGCGCGTGATGCCGGGACCGCCTTTACGGGGGATCTTGTCACCGGCCGAGACGTCGATCACGTAGATCGTCACATCGGCCAGTTCCGGCGAGAATGTCGCCGCCAGATTATCGCCTCCGGATTCGACCAAGACCAGATCGAGCGCTGGAAACCGGCCGAGCATTTCGGCGATGGCGGCCAGATTGATCGAGGCGTCTTCGCGAATAGCAGTGTGCGGACAGCCGCCGGTCTCCACCCCCATGATGCGGTCTTGTACCAAGGCGCCCGAGCGGATCAGGAACTGGGCGTCCTCTTCGGTGTAGATGTCGTTGGTGATGGCGGCGACCTCGTAATGGTCGCGCAGGCGCTTGCACAGCGCGTCCATAAGGGCCGTCTTGCCGGTGCCCACTGGGCCCCCGATGCCAACGCGGAGTGGTTTCGTCATGAGCGGAATAACCTCGTATATTGAGTTTCATGTTGCATGGAAGCCCAGTCGATGACCGGCGCGGCCGAACCAAGATCGCAGCGCGGACGGATCAACGCGGCTTCCGCCGCTGCCAATATGACCGGCTCGAGCGCGGCAATGGCCCGCTGACCATCGGTTTGACCGAGCGGAATTAAACGCACCCCGGCGGAAACAAGATTTGCCGCCAAACTGTGGAGATAGGCTGGCAGTGCGACGCTGGCCGGCACATCATGGGCCGCCACCGCAGCACCGACGGCCACCGGATAGGCGAGCCGCCGTTGCTCATCGCGCGCCAACGCGGCAAGCCGGTCGAGATTCACATGCGGCCAGGTGTTGCGGATAGTCTCTAAGAAGGCTTCGCCTTGGCCGATACTTTCGCCGGCCAGTTCGCGGGTCGCCCGCATGGTGTCGCCGCGTTCCAGCGCCCAGAGGAGATCGGCGTCACTGTCGTCCGCCACGGCGTTGTAGGCAGCACAGAACAATGCAGCATCAATCCGGCCACTGCCCCTGGTAACGGCCCCATCGACCCATTCGATGAGCCCGTCCCGATCGTCGATCATTCGGGCTTCGACGGCGTATTCGATGGCATGGGAATAGCTGAACGCACCGACCGGAAAAGAGGGCGAGAACCACGCCAGAACGCGCAACAGGTCTTGGCCAGCGACCGGCAGATTAGTGGTCATGATCGTGACCGTGGCTATGATCGTGCCCATTGGCGGGCGCATAGGCGCCGGGCTCGGGGGTGAATGGCGCATTCTTATGCTCGACCTCGGCCCCTAACTGGCGGGCCATATCGGCGATGACATGGTCATGGCGGATGCGCAACGCTCCATCGTCCAGCACCTGCACGGGCACATGCCGGTTGCCGATATGCCAGGCCATACGGGCGGTATCGCTGAGGTTTCGGCAGCGCACATCGTCAACCGGCTCGGCGGCGGCGCACACCCGGATAAACCCGCCCTCGACAACGGCCAGCGCATCGCCTTCCGCCAGCCGGGTTGCTTCTTCAAGATCGAGCAGAAACGGCCTTCCGTCATCGTCGGTTAGGCGAATGCGGCGGCGGTAGCGATCCTCAAAATCCAGAGTCACCGTGGCGACCGCCTCGGCTTCCGGCCAGGTCCCCGCGGGACAGGTTGTGGTTGCACGGCGCATGGCTAGAACAGGAAATAGCGCTGGGCCATGGCCAGCTCGGTCGCGGGTTCGCAGGTTAACAGCTCGCCATCGGCGCGCACCTCATACGTCTCGGGGTCCACTTCCATCTGCGGCGTCGCGCCGTTCAGCACCATGTCGGATTTTTTCACGCTGCGGGTACCGGAGACGGCGAGCAGCGTCTTGTCGAGGCCCAGCGTCGCGCCAATGTCGTTTTCCAAAGCGGCCTGAGACACAAAACACACCGAGCTGGCCGTCTGGGTGCGGCCGAAGCTGCCGAACATTGGCCGGTAATGGACCGGCTGCGGTGTCGGGATCGAGGCATTGGGATCGCCCATGGCCGCCGCCGCGATGGTGCCCGATTTTAGCACCAGGTCCGGTTTAACCCCGAAGAACATGGGCTTCCACAGCACCAGATCGGCCAATTTGCCAACTTCGATCGAGCCCACATGGTCGGCGATGCCATGGCTGATCGCCGGGTTGATGGTGTATTTGGCGATATAGCGGCGCACCCGCAGATTGTCGTTGTCACCGGTCTCGCCGGGCGGCGCGCCGCGCTGTTTCTTCATCTTGTCGGCGGTCTGCCAAGTACGAATGATGACCTCGCCGACCCGGCCCATGGCTTGGCTGTCCGAGGCGATCATCGAGAAGGCGCCGAGATCGTGCAGAATGTCTTCCGCGGCGATGGTCTCGCGGCGAATGCGACTTTCGGCGAACGCCACGTCTTCGGGAATGCGCGAATCCAGATGGTGACACACCATCAGCATGTCGAGATGCTCGTCGACCGTGTTGACTGTGAAGGGCCGCGTCGGGTTGGTCGACGACGGCAACACATTAGCTTCGCCGCACAGCTTGATGATGTCCGGCGCGTGGCCGCCGCCGGCGCCTTCGGTGTGGAAGGCGTGAATGGTGCGGCCTTTAAACGCCGCAACGGTGTTCTCGACGAAGCCGGATTCGTTCAACGTGTCGGTATGGATCGCCACCTGCACATCCATCTGGTCGGCGACCGACAGGCAGGTGTCGATGGCCGCCGGGGTGGTGCCCCAATCTTCGTGCAGCTTGAGGCCGCAAGCGCCGGCCGCAACCTGCTCAATCAGCGCTTGCGGCTGGGTCGCGTTGCCCTTGCCGAAAAAGCCGAGGTTGACCGGCAGACCCTCAGCCGCCTGCAGCATCCGCCCGAGATGCCAGGGACCCGGGGTACATGTGGTGGCATTGGTCCCTTCCGCCGGTCCGGTGCCGCCGCCCAGCATGGTGGTGATGCCGGAATAGAGCGCGTCATCGATCTGCTGCGGGCTGATCCAGTGGATATGGGCGTCGATGCCGCCGGCGGTGAGAATGCGTCCCTCGCCGGCGATTACCTCGGTACCTGGGCCGATGATGATATCGACGCCGGGCTGAACGTCGGGATTGCCAGCCTTGCCGATGGCGGCGATGCGGCCATCCCTGATGCCGATATCGGCCTTGGCGATGCCCCAATGGTCGACGATCAACGCGTTGGTGATCACCGTATCGACGGCGCCGTCGGCGCGGCTGGTCTGCGATTGGCCCATGCCGTCGCGGATGACTTTGCCACCGCCGAATTTCACTTCCTCGCCGTAGACGGTCCGGTCGCTCTCGACCTCGATGATGAGATCGGTATCGGCCAGGCGCACCCGATCACCGACCGTGGGGCCGAACATCGCCGCATAAGCACCGCGTTCAATCGAATAAGCCATGCCTATGCCTCCAGGGGGCCGTTGACGGCGCCGTTAAACCCGAACACCAGCCCGGCGCCGGCATACCGCACTAACGCAACTTCGCGGGTCTGTCCCGGTTCGAACCGCACGGCGGTGCCCGCGGGAATATCGAGGCGGAAACCGCGCGCCGCAGCACGGTCGAAATCGAGCGCACCATTGGTTTCGGCAAAGTGATAGTGGGAACCGACCTGAATTGGCCGGTCGCCGGCATTGGCGACGGTCAGGGTTTTCGTATCGCGGCCTTCATTGAGGGTGATGTCGCCGTCGGCGACGAAGAGTTCACCTGGAATCATGTCGCCCTCATCGGATCGGGTTGTGGACGGTGACCAGCTTGGTCCCGTCGGGAAAGGTCGCCTCGACCTGAATGTCGTGCACCATCTCGGCAATACCGTCCATCACATCGGCACGGCCGATCACCTCGGCGCCGGCGCTCATCAGATCGGCGACGCTGCGTCCATCACGCGCCCCCTCGACCACATAGTCGGAGATCAGTGCGACGGCTTCGGGGTAATTCAGCTTCACCCCCCGTTCGCGGCGGCGGCGCGCCACGTCGGCGGCCATGGCGATCAACAGCTTGTCTTTCTCGCGCGGCGTTAAATGCATAGCGGTATCGCTCCCCTCTCATCTTTTCTAAATGTGCCACAGGCGCGGCATAATTTGCGGATAGCCGGCCAACCGATGGCGAAATGCCGCCCAGAAACTTCCATAAGCTTCGCGCAACTGGCTTGTCTCCCGGCCCAACCAGCGCACCACCAGAACGTCGCCGAGATGGGTGGCGCCGATGCGAAGATCTTTCTCAATGCCCGTTTCGGCTAACAGGTCACGTGCCGTCGCCAACTGGTCCGCGGCATCGTCGCCTACATAGACCAGGCTGGCAAACGCTACTGCACCATCGAAGCCCGACGGTGCGCCGAGTGCCGCATCGAGCGTCTCGTCGGTATGGATCGCATCGGCCCATACCAGCCGACCGTCGCGAAATACTTCCCAGGCGTCGCGGACCAAGCCCCCGGTCACTTTCTCACCCATCGCCGTGCGCCCAAAAACGACGATCTCACCCGCCAGCAAACGCGCACCCGGCGCCACATCGGCAACGGTAAGCCGGCGCAGACGGGCATTTTCAAACACGATGGTTTCCTGGGGAATCCACTCGAGCCAACCATCGCGCGCAACGTCCAGGCGAATATTTATGTGAGAGTCCGTACCGGTCGAACGATAGATTTTCTCCGCCGCTTGACCCAACACCCGACCCGCCGCGCCGACACCGCAAGTAATTTTGACATCGAGCCGGTCGCCGCTGACCAGCCCGCCCGACGTGGTGACCAGCACGCCGGTCGTTGGCTCACACGCCTCGGGGCGCGGGAAAAGGATTCGCAGCGGGTCGCTTTGATATAGATGGGACAGCGCGGTCGCACCGTCGCGCACGCAAAAACTGACTGCCGCCGAGCCCTCTACCATTAGCCGCTTTCTTAAACCGTGAGATGCCGGCGAATGTCGGCTTCCGCAAAGTCGTTGATGGATCCGGCTAAAACTATCTCGCCCCGGTCCATGACGGCAACCTCGTCGGCCAGATCGCGGGCGAATTCGTAATATTGCTCGACCAGCAGAATCGCCATATCGCCCCGGTCGGCAAGCAGGCGGATCACCTTTTCGATGTCCTTGATGATCGAGGGCTGAATCCCCTCAGTGGGCTCGTCGAGCACCAGCAAGCGGGGCTGAGTGACCAAGGCACGACCGATTGCCAATTGCTGCTGTTGACCGCCCGACAGATCGCCGCCCCGCCGCTTCAGCATCTGGGCCAGTACAGGAAATAGATCGAAGACCTCATCGGGTAGATGCAAGGCGCGCTGAGCCAGACAGTTGAACCCGGTCATGAGGTTTTCCTCGACGGTTAGCCGGGGAAAGATTTCACGGCCCTGGGGCACATAGGCGATGCCGCGCCGCGCCCTTGCATGGGGCGCCATTCGGGTAATGTCGGCGCCCTCCCACTCGACGGTGCCGCGGCGCACCGGCACATGGCCGGTCAGCCCGCGCAGCATGCTGGTTTTGCCAACGCCATTGCGGCCCAAGAGACAGGTGATCCGCCCCGCCTCGGCCTTGATGTGGGCGCCACGCAAAATATGGCTGGCGCCGTAGAACAGATCGATATCGCGGGCTTCGAGCATCGCTAACGCCCCAAATAAACTTCGATGACGCGCGGATCCGACTTGATACTGTCCATCGCACCCTCGGCGATTACCCGGCCCTCGTGCAACACGCTGACCTGGCAATCCAGATTGCGGACGAATTCCATATCGTGTTCGACCACGATCAGCGAATGATCGCGGGCGATTTCATGCAGCAAGCTAACGGTCTGTTCGGTTTCGGCGTCGGTCATGCCGGCAACGGGCTCGTCGAGCAGCATCAACTCGGGCTCCTGCGCCAGTAACATGCCGATTTCCAACCACTGCTTCTGCCCGTGACTCAAATCGCCGGCCAGGTCGTAGCGGCGTTCGGTCAGCCTTATGGTTTCGAGCACCCGGTCGATGCGCTCTCCCTGTCCATCGGTCATGCGCGCGAACAAGGTCTTGAAGGTGCCGCGATCGGTCCTCAACGCTAGATGCAAATTCTCGAAAACGCTCAGACTTTCAAACACAGTCGGTTTTTGAAACTTGCGCCCGATGCCCAGATTGGCGACCGCCGTTTCGTCGAGAACGGTCAGGTCGATATTCTCGCCGAACAGTACGCGGCCCTCATCGGGCCGGGTATTACCGGTGACCACATCCATCATTGTTGTCTTTCCGGCGCCGTTGGGACCGATGATCGAGCGCATCTCGCCTCGAGTGATGATCAGGTTGAGGCTGTTGAGCGCCTTAAACCCGTCGAAACTAACCGAGACCCCTTCCAAATAGAGGATCGATTCAGCTGGCGCCGCAGCCGCAACCGGCGCTTCCGACATGGGTTCTAGAGCGGGTTCAGCCATCGAGCTGCCCCCTGCGTTTGGGCAAGATGTCCGCGAGCTTGCCCTCCCTTAACGCCTGCACCAGGCCGACAATACCTTTCGGCATAAACAAGGTGACCAAAACGAAAAGGCCGCCGAGGAAGAACAACCAGATTTCCGGCGCCGCACCGGTGAAATAGGTCCGTGCGCCGTTGACCGCGAAAGCACCGACGATCGCTCCGAACAGGCTGCCGCGGCCGCCGACGGCGACCCAGATGGCGATCTCGATCGATTTTGCCGGCGAGAACTCGCCCGGATTGATGATGCCCACCTGAGGCACGAAAAGCGCGCCGGCGATACCGGCGAGCACCGCCGATAGAGTGAAGACGAACAGCTTGGCATTGGTGACCGAATAGCCGAGAAAACGTACTCGACTTTCGGCGTCGCGCACAGCGATTAGGACCCGCCCCAGCTTGGACGAAACCACACCGCGGCAAATCAAATAGACCAACGCCAGGGCGATCACCGAGACAGCATACAGGCCGACCTTGGTGTTCCGTGACGCCAGATCGAAGCCGAGAATATCCTTGAAGTCTGTTAACCCGTTGTTGCCGCCGAACCCCATTTCATTGCGGAAAAACGCCAGCATGATGGCGAATACCAGGGCCTGACTTATGATTGAAAAATAGACCCCGGTGATACGCGAACGGAACGCCAGCCAGCCGAATACGAACGCCAACAGCCCCGGCACCAACACCACCATCAGAGCGGCGAACCAAAACTGGTCGAAGCCGAACCAGTACCAGGGAAGTTCCTGCCAATTCAGGAACACCATGAAATCGGGCAAGTCAGGATTGCCGTAGACGCTGCGGTCGCCAATCTGGCGCATCATATACATGCCCATGGCGTAGCCGCCCAGACCGAAGAAAGCGCCATGGCCAAGGCTCAGGATGCCGGCGTAGCCCCAGATCAGATCGAGTGCCAAGGCCAGAATGGCGAAGCAAAGATATTTGCCGAGGATAGAAATCCAGAAGGTACGCACATGAAAGATCGAATCCGCCGGCACCAAAAGATTCAGAATTGGCACCAACACCAACATGATCAGTCCCAGCGCGAGCATGAGCATCCAACCGCGGCGGCTTTCCAGACCCATCAGGCGCGAGGTGATCGGACCCATGATACGGCTCTCCTGACCTTAGGCTTCGGCGGCGCGGCCCTTGAGGGCGAACAGCCCGCGCGGACGCTTTTGAATGAACAGGATGATGATAATCAGCACGACGACCTTGCCGAGGATGGCGCCGGAAAACGGTTCGAGGAACTTATTGACGATGCCGAGCCCGAAGGCGCCGACGATGGTGCCCCACAGACTGCCGACCCCACCGAACACCACGACCATGAAGCTATCGACGATGAAATTCTGGCCGAGATTGGGGCTAACGTTGGAAATTTGACTGAGCGCGACCCCGGCGATACCGGCAATGCCCGAGCCCAAGGCGAAAGTCAGCGCATCGACTTGGCCGGTCTTGATACCCATAGACGAGGCCATAGCGCGGTTTTGCGTAACCGCCCGCATATTCAGGCCGAAGCGGCTATAGCGGATAAAGGCAGCCAACAGAGCGACCACCGCCAGACAGAAGAAAATGATGTAGATACGGCTGAAGGTGATCGAAACGCCGCCGCCCAGTTCGAGGGCCCCGGAAAGCCATTGCGGGTTCGCGACCTCGCGATTGTTGGCGCCGAATAAAGTTCGCACCAATTGTTGCAGGATCAGACTGATACCCCAGGTCGCGAGCAGGGTTTCCAGCGGCCGGCCGTAGAGAAAGCGAATACAGCCGCGTTCGATCAATACACCGAACGCACCGGCGACAAGAAACGCCGCCGGGATCGCGGCAACCACATAAAGCCCGAATGCCTCGGGCGGCGCGACGGTACGAAAAATCTCCTGCACCAGGAACGTCGTGTAGGCGCCGAGCATAATCATTTCGCCATGGGCCATGTTGATCACGCCCATAACACCGAAGGTGACCGCCAGGCCGATCGCGGCCAGCAGTAAAACCGAGCCCAGGCTGATCCCGAACAACAGATTTTCGGCGACGGCCAGCAGGGATAGCCGCCCATTGATGTCGTCGATGGCGGCCTGCGCGGCGGCGCGTACATCGGCATCCGCTTCGACGAAATCGCCGGCATCGTCGGTAACGAACATCTGCTCGAGCAGCGCCTTGACCTCGCGGTCAGTGGACCCCGACAGGGTCTGGATCGCCGCCAGGCGTAGCCTGGTGTCGTCGGACTCGAGTTCGATGATGGCGATGCCGGTTTCCAGGACGTCGCGAACCTTCCCGACGGTCTCACGATCGCGCGCGTCACGCAGCAGATCGAGCGATCCCGGAGACGGACTTTTAATGATATTCTGGGCAGCCGTTAGGCGTTGCGCCGCATCTTCGCTTGACAGCGCCAGCCTGCCGAGGATGCCGCGGATCTGCCCGCGCAGCCTATTGTTGACGGTAATTTTCTTTACGTCGCGCTTACCGACATCGCCAACGCCAGCGCCGGAGACAGGGTCAGTAAGAGCGTATCCGTTTTCGATACCGCTACCGATGACGATTGCATTGTCGGATTTGCGGGAGAATAGATGACCGGCCGCGAGCGCTTCGAGCGCGGCCGTGGCCCGCGGGTCGCCAATTTCGGCCATGGCCTCAATAGCGGCGGCCTTCTTCTTAAAACTCTTCTCGTTGAGGGTCTGCAAGGCTGCGGCGAACGGATCATCGACTGTCTGTGCGCCGGCCGACCACGACGTCGCGACTGTGAAAAACCCCAGTAGCAAAGCCACCGAGGCGATTAGCGATACATTATGAAATAGTCTCATTGGGTTCTTCATAACTTTCGCCGGTGCACGTTATTAGTTCCGATGAGAAACGAGATGGCCGCCCCGGGAGGGGACCGGAGGCGGCCATCATCAACCAACAGCGCTAGTTGATAGCCTCTTCAAATTTAGGCTTTTCGCAGTTGCCGCAGACCCACGGAAACGTCCAGTCGGCGGTCAGCTTTGCGCTTTCCGGGAGGTAATCCGACCAGGCATCGCCCACGACCACTCCGTCGGTCGACCACACGGTCTCGAACTGACCGTCATCCTGGATCTCTCCAATCAGAACGGGCTTGGACAGATGATGGTTGGTGTTCATCTCGGCTACACCGCCGGTCAGGTTGGGAAATTTCTGCCCATACATCGCCTGACGAACCGCGTCGACATTGGTCGAGCCCGCTTGCGCAACAGCCTGCGCCCACATGTTGAAGCCGATGTAATGGGCTTCCATGGGATCGTTGAAGACGCGCTTTTCGTCGCCGATGAAGGCGTGCCACTTCTTGATGACATCCGCATTGTTGTCGTCATCGACGCTCATGAAATAGTTCCACGCCGCCAAGTGACCGACCAGCGGTCCGGTGTCGATGCCGGCGAGTTCTTCTTCACCAACCGAGAACGCCACTACGGGAATATCTTCGGCGGCGATGCCTTGGTTGCCGAGCTCTTTGTAGAACGGCACGTTGGCGTCGCCATTGATCGTCGAAACCACCGCAGTCTTCTTGCCGGCCGCGCCAAACTTTTTAACGTCGGCGACGATCGTCTGCCAGTCGGAATGGCCGAATGGCGTGTAGTTGATCAGGATATCTTCCTTGGCCACACCTTTGGAGATGAGGAACGATTCAAGGATCTTGTTGGTCGTGCGCGGATAGACATAGTCGGTTCCGGCTAAAACCCAGCGCTTCACCGAACCGCCTTCCTCGCTCATCAAATATTCGACGGCGGGGATCGCCTGCTGGTTCGGCGCCGCGCCGGTGTAGAAGATGTTGCGCGACGATTCCTCGCCCTCATACTGAACCGGATAGAACAACATGCCGTTCAGTTCTTCGACCACCGGCAGCACAGATTTGCGCGACACCGACGTCCAGTTGCCGAAGATCACATCGACCTTATGCTGCTCGAGCAGCTCGCGCGCCTTCTCCGCGAACAACGGCCAGTCCGACGCTGGGTCGACCACAACCGCTTCGAGTTTTTTGCCGAGCAGGCCGCCTTTCTTGTTCTGCTCGTCGATCAAGAACAACATAACGTCTTTCAACGCCGTCTCGCTGATGGCCATTGTTCCCGACAGGGAATGCAGAATGCCGACCTTGATGGTCTCGGCCGCCTGGGCCGAGCCCGCCATAGCAATGCTTGCGGCAAGGGCGCCGGCTGCGGCCATGGTTTTAAATGTTTTTCTCATTTTCATGCTGTTTGTCTCCAACAGGGTTCGTTGTTGCACCGCAGCATGAATTGCAAACACCGTGCCAAAAGCACGATGAATTTCTATGTCATTGATTCAGTTAAGTATTTTTAGATAATTGAGAAACACCGAGAATATGGGCATCGCAGCATTGCCTAATGATTGTTCAAAAAATCCGCGTTGCTCAATAATTCGGCACCTTACCGTGCAAACGCAGGCGACTGGGGCTGACGGGGATTTAATTTCTTCTATGATGCGCGCGGGGAGCGATCCCCACAGAGGTCGTTGTTGCACCACAGCGAGGACCTCGGGTCCCGCGCGCCGTCTTCGGGCGGTCGCGGGGCCTTACTTGCTTCAGATCACTCACGACGGCAGCTTTGGGTGGTGGTCTCAACTGATCGACGCAACACTTTATCTTAAACGGCAAGATGGAGTGATTTGTGATGGGTCAGAGGTATCGTCCAAGTTTAACGTCTGCGCAGAAGATGGAATTGTGGGATCGCTGGCAGCGCGGAGAATCGCTGACGGCGATTGGTCGGGCGTTTGGGAGGCCATCCTCGTCGATTTATGTTCTGCTGGCGCCGTATGGCGGGATCCGTCCAGCGGTGCGGCGGCGCTCGCGGTTGGCGTTGACGCTATCGGAACGCGAAGAGATATCGCGCGCCATTGTGGGACAGCGCTCGATCCGGTCGATAGCCAGATCTCTGGGCCGCGCGCCGTCGACGGTGAGCCGTGAGGTTCGCCGCAATGGCGGCACTCGTCGCTACCGCGCGGCCCGGGCGGATGCGCAAGCCTGGGCTAGAGCGCGGCGTCCGAAGCAATGTAAACTGGCGACCAGCGCGTGGTTACGACAGGTGGTGGCGCGGCAGCTCAGGTTGAACTGGTCACCGGAGCAGATCGCCGGTTGGCTGAAGCGCGCACATCCGCGGCAAGAGGCTAATCAAGTGTCTCACGAGACCATCTATCGCAGTTTGTTCGTACAAGCCCGCGGTGTGCTTAAGAAAGAGCTGCAGCTCCACCTTCGCTCGAAGCGCACGATCCGTCGCTCTAGACAGTCGAGCCAAAAGGGCGATGGGCGCGGGCAGATCAAGGATATCATCTCGATCCGCGAGCGCCCGGCATCGGTTGAAGACCGGGCGGTGCCGGGTCATTGGGAGGGTGATCTGCTGTCAGGATCGAAGAACAGTTACATTGCGACCCTGGTGGAACGCCATACGCGCTACGTGATGTTGGCGAAGGTGTCCAATAAGGATACGCAGACAGTCGTTTCCGCCCTCATCAAGCAGGTAAAGAAACTGCCGCGCGAGCTGTATAAATCTCTAACCTGGGATCGCGGCAAGGAGCTCGCCGATCATCGACGGTTTAGCCTGGCGACTGACATCGACGTTTACTTCTGCGATCCGCAAAGCCCGTGGCAACGCGGTTCGAACGAAAACACCAACGGCTTGTTGCGACAGTACTTTCCGAAGGGCACCGATTTGTCGGTGCACAGCCAAGCGCATTTGAATAAAGTGGCGCGTCAGCTCAACGAACGGCCGCGCAAGACGCTGGGATTTGAAACCCCGGCAGAAAGATTTAATGCCTGTGTTGCAGCGATCGGTTGAGGCGGCAACCCATAACGGACATCGCGGGAAAAGTATGACGAAAGGAAATTGTACGCCGATGGCGCGACGATCGGTGAGTAACTAAGAAATTCTTAATCTTAAGAGTTCAAAGGTCTAGAGCAAGATAGTGATGAATGATCGAGGATAATTAGAAATGATTGATCGTGGGCGGTCGAATATGAGCTGGGTGCGGCGGATATCGCTTATCGTCATGTTCGGGTTCGGTGCAGCATTGCTATTGCCGTCAACACAGGTGTTTGCCGGCGAGACGCTCGTCATCTCTACGATTGATACAAAAGTAAAGAAAACTAATAAGCGCTTTCGCCCGATGGCAAACTATTTGACAGAAATGCTATCCGGTCACGGCGTCGATGCGGTTGAGTTTGTTGTTGAGACAACAAAATCTTCCCTCATTGAAGGGCTTAAAGCCGGCGACATAGATATATATTTCGACAGCCCTTTGGTCATGGCGGAAGTAATGAAAGATGCGCCGCTTCGGCCGGCACTTCGGCGCTGGAAAAAGGGCGTGGCAGAGTTCTGGACGAGGCACGGGAGCGCATGATGAGAAGTGGCGCCAGCGACTTCCTCGCCAAACCCGTTGATCGCAACGCCCTGCGAACGGCGCTCAATCGTAGCTGCGAGGATGATCCGCAAGTCGCAGCTATCATGTAAGCGGCTCAACGTTGTTGTGCCGTACGCAAACACACGCGAGAAGTATGGCGACAACTATTCGCGATCACTGTGGTGGGCGGCTCCTTCCAGCGGCGTGGAACTGTACAGATCCGTGATTGAGATGACATGATCGTCACATTATTTCGGCTTTTGCTGAAGTCCGGTATTGGCTAAACGCAGATGTTTGGACTGAGCCAGTGCGACGTCCGCCCTACCTCCGAAAGCGGGCGTCGGAATATCGGCGTATCGGTCGCTCAACTCGAGCGCTGGTCGGCCGTCGAAATCGGCCCTGTTCCCACGTGAAAGGAAACGCGCCCTAAACATACCCCGCCGGCATTTTGAACGGGTGGGCCTTTTCGTAAGCGCGGGCGGCGCGCAGGACGGTGGAATCGTCGTAGCGCCGGCCGACCAGTTGGAACGCCACCGGCAGGCCCTCGTCGCCGAAGCCGCAGGGCACCGAAGCGGCCGGCTGCATGGTCAGGTTGAACGGGTAGGTGAAGGGGCACCAGTCGACCCATTCGTGCATGTCGCGGCCGTCGGGAAAGTTCTTGCCGGCCTCGAAGGCCTCCAGCGGCATTTGCGGCGTCAGCAGCAGATCGTAATCTTCGTGGAAGCGCGCCATGCGCACGCCCAAATCGATCCGCGCGGCGTGGGCGCCGACCAGATCGGTGACCGGCACCTTGCGGCCGGCCTCGGCGATTTCCAGCAGGCCCGGGTCCATCAGCTTGGCCTTTTTCGGCCCCATCTGATCCACCAGCCAGGCATCGGCGGTCGACCAGATGGCCTCGATGAGCGGCCGGCAGGCCGGGATGTCCGGGTCGACCTGCTCGACCACCGCGCCCAATTCCTCGAACACCTTGGCGGCGGCGGCCACCGCGGTGGCCACGTCGTCGTCGGCCCAGCCATTGTCGCCCAGGGTCGGGCTATAGGCGATGCGCATGCCGGCGACGCCGCCCTCCAGCCCGGCCAGATAGTTGCGGCCATGCACCGGCGGCGACAGGAAATCGCGGAAATCGGGTTGCGCCAAGACGTTGAGCATCACCACCGCGTCGTTCACCGTGCGGGTCAGCGGGCCCATATTGGCCAGGCTGCCGATATGGCCGGGCAGGGGATAGTTGGGCACCACGCCGAAGGTCGGCTTGTGGCCGAACACCCCGCTGAAGGCGGCGGGAATGCGGATCGAGCCGGCCGCGTCCGAGCCCTGATGGAGCGGCCCCATGAAGGCCCCGGCCGCCGCCGCCGCGCCGCCGCTCGAGCCGCCCGGCGTGCGCTCCGGGTTCCAGGCGTTGCGGGTGATGCCGGTCAGTGGATTGTCGGTGACGCCCTTCCAGCCATATTCCGGCGTGGTGGTCTTGCCGGCGAGCACCGCCCCGGCCTCGCGCAGTCGCGCCGTCACCGGCGCATCCTCGTCCCACGGTCCCTTCGGGTCGGTGGTCTTCGAGCCGCGCAGGGTCGGCCAGCCCTTGGTCAAGGTGAGGTCCTTGATAGTGACCGGCACCCCGTCGATGGCGCTGTTGGGCTCGCCATTGTGCCAGCGGGCCTCCGAGGCCCGCGCCATCTCCAAGGTGGTGTCGGGATCGACCAGGCAGACGCAGTTCAGCGTCTCGTTATGGCGCTCGATCTGGTCCAGCGTGGCCTGCGCCACCTCGACCGGCGAGGCATCGCCCTCTTCGAAAAGTTGCGCCAGTTCGACCGCGGTCATGGCCATCAAGTTGGTGGTCATATTTTCCCCCTGTAAAGATTCGACGGAACTATATCGCGTCTGCGGGTCGCGCGCGACTTCGGAGGTGTGGCCAATGGCGGTCATGACCTAATTTCAAATTGACGCCGGTAGAATATGCGGCGAGACGTCGGTCTAGCGGGATTCTATTGAGATGTCGCGGCCATTCATCGGGAGCCAGACCGTAAAGCACGATCCTACGCCCGGTTGGTTTTCAACTGTGATGCGCCCCCCCATCAATTCGATGAATCGATGGCTTATCGCCAAGCCCAGCCCAGAGCCGCCAAAGCGTTGGGTGATCTTTTTATCGCCTTGGCTGAAAGGTTCGAACAGCCGTTCGATTTGTTCGGCGCTCATACCGATCCCGGTGTCACGAACGGCAAATAGCACCCAACCATCGTCGTTTAGCTTGATCGTCAAGTCGATGTCGCCGTTAACGGTGAACTTGGCAGCGTTACCCAGCAGATTGAGTAATATCTGGCGGAGGCGCTGGTTGTCGGTTTCAATCCGACTGAGGTCGTCGGAGACATTGATTCCAAACTGGTTTCCATTGGTTTGCATGAGCGGCGCGGCGGTATTCTCAACCTCCGACACAACCTCCATCAAATCGACGGGGGCATTATTCAATTCGATTTTGCCGGCCTCAATCTTGGAGATATCCAGAATGTCGTTGATCAGTCCTAACAAGTGCCGGCCCGAACTTCGCACCTTTTGTAGATCGGATATCCGCTCCTCTGCCTTTTCGGCCTCCGCATCTTCCAACATTATTTCGCTATAACCGATGATCGCGTTAAGCGGTGTACGCAGTTCGTGGCTCATATTGGCCAAAAATTGCGATTTGGCATTGTTGGCGTTTTCCGCTTCTCGTCTTGCCTTTATCAATAACTCTGCCGCGGTTTCCTTTTCTCTGATGTCTTTGAGCCGCGCCTCGATAGTTTGCTCTTGTGCGAATATCTTCTCATGTAGAGCCAACTCATCTTCGATGATATCGGCTAGGTGCTGCAAGAATAAGCAATCATCGTCTGAGAATTCAGGATGTGGAACATAGTCCATCAAACACATCGAACCGACGCGAAAGCCACCTTTGATCGTTATTGTGGCGCCAGCGTAAAAGCGAAAATGCGGCTTGCCAGCGACCTGAGGGCTATCGGAGAAGCGCGGATCGGCGGCTAAGTCTGGAACGACAAGTCGGGTGTCTTCCATTATGGCGTGGGAGCATATTGCGATCGACCGAGGTGCCTGTTGGGCATCAATTCCGATGCGTGATTTGAACCAAACGCGGTCGTCGTCAACCAACGAAATACGCACCACCGGCATCTTAAAGTGCGCGGCGGCCAGATGCACAATGCGGTCAAACCGCTCATCGGGCTGAGTGTCGAGAATATTTAACTCGCGCAGCACTTTGAGCCGAGCGGACTCGTTCGATGGTACGGGAAAATCCAAAACCTAACTCGTTCCTTGTTATATCGTACTTTCTAACAAGGCTACTTTTAAAGAAATAGATTTAATGATTATTACCATCATCGGCTATGGGCGCGCTTGTGAAGTTGTCAGCCAAACCCCCTAGACTAGGCATCGATCTTAATAGTGCCCCTCGAGCGGCAGGTCGAAGGCGAACTGGCCATACCTGCATACGTCCGCGTCGAGGTTGCGGCTTATATGGTGGTTGATCGCGGCGCTGCCGCCGCTAATTCAAAAACCGGCCGACGGCGACAAAAATAACGGCCGCGATCAGGCCGAGCACCAGCAGAACCGGCACGGCGAGCAGAATGCTGCCCCGGCGTCCGCCGCGCCATTCGACGGTGCGGCCCAAGGTTCCCTGCCACAGCAGATTGCGCCACACCGCCGCGCTGGCCAGAATTCCCAGGCCGGCGAAGCAAAGCAAAACCAGCGCCACCCCGGCCAAGACCCAGCGCAACAGATCGATGCCCCCAATGCCCAGGTGCGCGTGCCAGAGAAATGAGGCCACCCCGATCAGCGCATAGGATCGGCCAACCAGTTTGAGGCCGCTCCAAACCTCGCTGGTATTCTTGCTGTCTTCGTCGCTCAATCTAAACCTATGGTTCCCGGTGCCAGGCGCCGCAAAATCAAAAGTCGCGTGGCGATGTGCTGGCGTAAACTAGCAAGGGCGCCGACGGGAAAATTAGCCGAAAATTAGCCGGAAGCGACCGTCAATTAGTCGTCGTATGAGCGAACATCGCAGAAGCGAATATGTATGGTTGGCGTATAAGTTTGATGAAATCGAATTTTATATGACGAAATCACGTTTCTCCATTCTCTGGCAGTAGCCCCGCTTGGAAGGCCAACTGAATGAGGTGCGCTAAACTCTTGGCTTGTGTTTTAAGCATCAGCCGTGCGCGATGAACTTCGACGGTGCGCGGACTAATCCCCAATTTGTCGCCAATGAGTTTGTTGGGCAAACCAGATAACAGACATTCCAGTACTTCGCGTTCTCGAGG
>JABDJY010000250.1 GCA_013003285.1 Alphaproteobacteria bacterium
GCGTTCGACATAGACTTCTTCGTCGGTGGCGGAACAGGCGGCGAGGATCGCCGCCGCGACGACCAAGCCCGCAACGGGCTTTGCGCGCCGAAGAGAGGCCGCTAATTTCTGGGGGTGTTGCCGGACGATCGATAGTCGACTGTCGCTCACAATAGCCTTCCACACATTAAGTTTGGTAACGCGTACGCCGCGCGCATCGTTTTCCACCCGCTGATTATACCATCGGCGCGTGATTTTCCAATGTGTTGAGTGGTTTGCTGCGTCACTATGCCGTGGCGACAGCCAGCGGCTCTTCGAAGTCTTCGATCAGATCGTCGTTCTCGCGCAGCACATTGGTGTAGCGCCAAGATTCACTGTCGGCCAACATAGACCGCAAGATCGTATGGTTGAGGGCGTGCCCCGACCGGCTGGCCTTGAAATGTCCGATGATCGGCGCGCCAGCCAGGTACAAATCGCCGACACAATCGAGGATTTTATGGCGGACGAACTCGTCCTTGTAGCGCAACCCGTCTTCGTTCAATACTTCGTCGCCGCTGACAACGACGGCATTGTCGAGGCTGCCACCAAGCGCCAAGCCGGCGGCGCGCAACTGATCTACTTCTTCGATGAAACCGAAGGTCCGCGCGCGGCTCAACTCGCCCTTAAAGGCGCCATTGACCAGTTCGACGTCCATATCCTGCTGACCGATGGCATGGGATCCGAATTCGATTTCAAACCCGACCGAAAAGCACTCGCCCGGTGACAATTCCGCCAGACGGTGTTCGTCCTCGACCCGGATGGGCTTGAGAATTTCGATGACGCGGCGCGGCATATCTTGTTCGACGATGCCGGCGCATTCGATGAGAAAGACAAACGGTGCGGCGCTGCCGTCCATGATCGGCAGCTCGGCCCCATCGACTTCGACGTATAAATTATCGATACCGCAACCCGATAGCGCTGCCATGAGATGTTCGACGGTCGCGATTGTCGCGCCCTGGCCATCGCCTAGCGTCGTGCACATGCGGTCATCGACCACATTCTCAACATGGGCGGCAATTTCCAGCCCATTGCCATCCGCATCGGTGCGGCGAAAAACAATTCCGGTATTGGGGGGAGCCGGCAGCAGAGTCATCGATACATTGGCACCGGAATGCAAACCCGTGCCGCAACAGCTGATCTTGCTCTTCAAGGTCTGCTGCGGCGCATAATTCGCAGAATTATCGACCACAATTGTTACCGTCTGTTCCAAGGCCAGGTACCCTTCGATTTAACTCACCAAATCCGGTCGGTTCGACCAGCGTTTGGATCCTTTGCGCATGGCATTAACCAAACACCATTTCCACCTTGGTGTACCAATCCACCCGGGTGGGCACAAATCACTCTTTGTTACAGTTTGTTACGCAATAAACCCCGGAAATCATTAAGATTTCCGGGGTTTTGTTAATAACTGCGTTAGTTGGCCTGGCGACGCAAAAAGGCCGGTATTTCCAGCATGTCGTCGTCGCTACCCGCGGCTTCGGTCGCCGCCGGCTCAAGGTTGCTGAGCGAGGGCTGTGCCGGGGCCGGCGGCGGCGTTTCAGCGACTGATTCCGCTGCCGGTTCAGGGGCCGGTTCAGGCGCCGGTTCCGCGATCGGTTCAGCAACCGGCTCGGGCATCGCCGGGGGGGGCGTCGGTGCCGTCATGGCCGCGGGCGGTGCGATCGGTTCAGGAGCCGGTTCTGGGGCCGGCTCAGGTGCCGGCGCCGTAACCGTTGGCGCCGCCGTCATTTCCGGTTTTGGTGCCGGTTCGGGCGCCGGTTCGGGCGTTGACGCGGGGGGCGGGGCCGTTGCCGCCTCGACCGGGGCGGTCTCGCGCGCCGGTGTTGCCAACGGCGGCGGTGTAGCGGCGACAGGTCCTTCTTCGGTGACCAGGCTATTGACCGCGCCGGTTACCTTTTGGAACAGGCTACGGCCGCGGCGCTTTTCCGTTTGGGCACTGCCGTTTTGAATGGCCGCTTCGGCAAACGCGTTCGGTGCGGTCTGGGGCGCACGCAATTGCGGTTCCCGAGCCGCCGGCATTGCCGGGCGCGGCGGAATGAACGGCTGACCTGCGGTCAAAACAGGCTGGCGCGGTTCCGGTTCCGATTCCGGCTCTGGCATTGGCTCGGCCAATGCTTGTGCCGTTGCCGTTGAACCTGTGTGCGCCGATGCCGGAGCATTCGCGCCTGGAACGACGAGGGGTTCGGCGGTCATGGCGGATCCGAGAGGCGGAAGGCCGGACCCGGTGGTGCCCGTTGGGGGCGACGTGTCGGTCGCCATCGGCGCTGGCGCGCCGGCATTGCCCTGCGGCTCCGCGGTCCCCCCGGCCGTCTGCGGCCGTGCCGAGCGGTCGGCGTCGTGCACCAGCGAGATCATCGGCGAGCGCGGCATAGCCGATGCGTCGGCGTCGATCCCGGTCGATACGATGGAAACCCGCATCACGCCGTCCATCTTCTCGTCGAAGGTCGAGCCGAAGATGATATTGGCGTCCGCATCGACTTCTTCGCGGATACGGTTGGCGGCCTCATCGACTTCGAACAGGGTCATGTCGTAGCCGCCGGTGATGTTGATCAACACGCCGCGGGCGCCGCGCATGGAAACATCGTCGAGCAGCGGGTTGGCGATGGCCGCTTCCGCTGCTGCGATCGAACGTCCGTCGCCGTCGGCTTCACCGGTCCCCATCATGGCCTTGCCCATTTCGCTCATCACAGTACGAATATCGGCAAAGTCGAGATTGATCAGCCCCGGCATCACCATCAAGTCGGTGACCCCGCGAACGCCCGAGTGGAGCACATTGTCGGCCATGCAGAAGGCATCGGCGAACGTCGTGTGCTCGTTACAGACCCGGAACAAGTTCTGATTGGGAATGACAATCAGCGTATCGACGAAGTGCTGCAGCTCTTCGATGCCTTCTTCCGCCGACTTCATGCGGTTGTTGCCTTCGAACTGGAACGGCTTGGTGACAACGCCCACGGTGAGAATGCCCTGCTCGCGGGCCGCGCGGGCAATCACAGGTGCAGCGCCGGTACCGGTGCCGCCGCCCATGCCGGCGGCGATGAACGCCATGTGGCTGCCTTGCAGATGGTCGATGATGACATCGAGCGATTCTTCGGCTGCGGCGCGGCCAATATCCGGCCGGGCGCCGGCGCCCAAACCGTTGGTGATATTTATGCCCAATTGGATACGCCGTTCAGAGGCGCTAAGCGCGAGCGATTGCGCGTCGGTATTGGCAACGACGAACTCGACCCCTTCGAGGTTCGCCGAGATCATATTGTTGACGGCGTTGCAGCCGGCACCGCCGACGCCGACCACGACAATGCGCGGTTTTAGTTGGGTTTCGGTACCAGGTGCGCTTAGGTTTAGCGTCATGTCAGCCTCCAATTTGTGACGTACGAGGGCAAAAAAGATTCAGGTGAATGGGTCCGCAATCGTTCGGGTGCGGCGGCGAAGGGTGGGTCTGCTGTCTGCGATTTAGAAATGTTCATGGATCCAATTGCCAAGCCGGCTTCCAAGGCCGACTGACTCCCCCTTCATGATTGATGTTGGCACAGTGGGCGCCGACGGGTTTTCCATCGCAAAGGCGATCAAACCCGCGGCGGTCGAAAACGCCGGTCCCGACATGGATTCGGGCAAACCGCGCAGCCGCAGCGGTCGGCCCATGCGGACCTGTTTGTCCATGACCATGGCGGCCAGTTCGCGCACGCCCTGTAATTGGCTGGCGCCGCCGGTCAGGACCACGCGGCGCCCAGCGACGGGATCGAAGCCGCTATCGGTCAGTCGCTCGCGCACAAGTTCGAATGTCTCCTCCAGCCGCGGCTGGATAATGCCGTTGAGCAGCGAGCGCGGAATATGGTTCGGGCTGTTGTGCTCGTCTTCGCCGACATGGAGCACGTCGATCAGCTCATGCTCGTCGGCGGTGGTCGCCATGGCCGCGCCATGCAGGGTCTTCAGGCGCTCGGCATGGGCGATCGGGGTCGATAGGCCGCGGGCGATGTCGTTGGTTACATGCGCGCCGCCGACCGGGATGATGTCGGTGAAGACCGCATCGCCGTCCGAGAACACCGCGATATTGGTGGTGCCGGCGCCCATGTCGATCACCGTCACGCCGAGATCGGTCTCGTCTTCGACCAGGGTCGAGAGGCCCGACGCATAGGGCGATAGAACGAAATCATCGATCTCGAGATGGCATTGGTCGATGACATTGCGCAGGGTGCGAATAACGCCGTTGGCGGCGGTAATCATATGCATATTGACCGACAGACGGTCGCCGAACATGCCGCGGGGGTCGCGAATGCCGCGATTGCCATCGACGGTATAGGCGACGGGGATCGAATGGATCAGCTCACGTTCGGATCGATTGCCGTTTCGCTCGCGATGGCCATTGCTGTGGCCATTGGCGGCGCCATTACCGTTGGCGTTGTCGTTAATATCCATTGCAAGGGTTTGCTGGAAGACGCGCTGCAAGTCGCCATCGTCGATCTGCAAGCCGCCGATATCGACATCGATGCCGATTGTCCGCGAGCGCGGTTTGCCACCGCTGAGATTGACTGTGACCGAGTGAATATTGTCACCGGCCATCTGTTCCGCCGCGAATACCGCTTTGCGGATCGCCGTCTCGGCGACGTCGACATCGACGATCACGCCGTTTTTCAGTCCGGCGCTGACCTGCAGGCCGCTGCCGACGATGCGTGGTTGGGCGACCACGTTGCTGCCGTTCTCGATCGCCGGCCGGTCGACCCTTGCAATCAGGCAGCACACTTTGCTGGTGCCAATGTCGAGGGCGACAATGGTTCCGGTGCGCGGTCGGTTGAGGCGTTTGGTCACGAAATGCTGTCCTTTCCGCCTCAGGTGTTTTCGCCGGCGACGCGGGCGCGCTTGGCGGCCTCGCCATTGACGCGGACGATCAAGCGATCGGGGACACGCAAATCGACGGCAATCACGTCGCGCTCGAACAGCGCGTGTTCGCGTTGATATTCCGCCAGGCGATCGAGCGCGGTGGCAACATCGTCGGCCGGCAGACGGATATCGATGCCGTTGCGCAGGCGCAAATTCCATCGTCGGCCCGATACTCTGACAGCGGCCTCGACCTGGCCCGACACGGCGGGGTAGGTGTTCAGAAGATCGAGCAGACGCGCTGCGTTTGCCGGCGCGTCTTCACCAACGACTCGGGGCAGGGCAGCGAAACCCTCCAGCTTACGGCGTTGGATCACCGCGCCGTCGCGGTCGATCAGCGCGACGCGGCCCTCATGCTGCCATAGCGCCAGGGCTTTGCGTTCCTCGACCTGCAGATAGATGGTGTCGGGCAGGCGCCGTGCGATGGTCGCCGATTTGACCCACCCCAGGGATTCGACCCGCTGGCGCGCCTCTTCCATATCGATTGCCAGAATGGGCATGCCGCTATGGATATCGAGCGCAGCGATAAGATCGTCGCGCGCGGTGATCTGGCGGCCACGGACGAGCACTTCGCGCACGGCCAATCCGGCCCCCGCGGTTGCCGTCATGACGCTGTTTTCAGCAATCTCCACCTGTCGATCCAACCAACCTGTTTCCACGGCTGACCAGACGGCGCCACCGACGCCGCCCCCAAAGGCTATCACTACGACACCGACCGCGATTCGCCGTCGTTTCAATCGACTTATCGGCTTGCGGCGGGTCACTTTTTTGCGCTTAGATTTCGTGGGAATCAGTCGCATTGTGCGGTCTCCACCAGCCAGTCAACGAGTTCTGTAAAGGGGATGCCTGTGTGCGCCGCTTGTTCGGGCACCAGGGACAACTGGGTCATGCCCGGCTGGGTGTTCACTTCGAGCATGATTAGCTCGTCATTGTCGTCGTCGTAGCGCAAATCCGAGCGGCTAACGCCGCGGCAGCCAAGCGCCTCATGGGCCGTTGCGGCCCAGTTCATCGCCTGGTCGTAGATGTCGGACGACACCGGCGCGGGGATCAAATGTTCGGTCTTGCCGTCGGTATATTTGGCTTCGTAGCTGTAGAAGCCGGATACCGGCCGCAATTCGGTGACTGCCAGCGCGCGCGCCGGTTCCGTCGACGCGCCCATAACGGCAACGGTCAGCTCACGACCGGGAATATAGCGTTCGACCAAGAGCTGCCGCGGTGTGTCGGGACCCGTGTCGAGGGGCGGCCGATTATCGCCTTCGCGCACGATGTGGACGCCGACCGACGATCCCTCGTTGATCGGTTTGACCACGTAGGGCGGCGCCATGACGTCGCTGGCTTGTATGTCGGCGGGGGTTGCCACAATCGCGTCGGCGATGCCGATATTGCGGGCTTCGAAAACCGTTCGGGCGGCGAACTTGTCCATCGCCAACGCCGATGCCAGAACCCCGGAATGGGTGTAGGGAATATGCAAGAGGTTTAGCAGGCCCTGGATACAGCCATCTTCGCCGTAGCGTCCATGGAGTGCGTTGAACGCCACATCGGGCGCCGGGTCCAGCGCCGCCAACAGGGCCTTGATGTCGCTGGTCACATCGATCTCGTCGACCTTATGGCCGGCCTCGCGCAGGGCAGCCGCGCATTGCTGACCGGAATTCAGCGACACCTCGCGTTCGGCGGATATTCCGCCCATCAAGACAGCGACCCGGCGCGTCATGGCGTGCACTCCGCCGCTACGCCGATCCGCTCGAGTTCCCACTCCAATTCGACGCCGGTAGCTTCGCGCACGCGCCGGCGCACTTCCTCGCCAAGGCCTTCGATATCCGCGGCGGTAGCGCCACCCAGATTGACGAGGAAATTGCAGTGCTTTTCCGACACCTGGGCGTTGCCCAAACGCAGGCCGCGGCAGCCGGCCCGGTCGATCAACTCCCAGGCCTTCTGGCCGTTGGGGTTCTTATAGGTGCTGCCGCCGGTGCGAGTGCGGATCGGCTGAGTTTCTTCGCGCGCCTCTTGCACCAGATCCATGGCGCGGCCGATCTCGGCGCTGTTGCCCCACACGCCTTCCATGGTGCAGCCGGTGAAAATCCAATCGGTCGGCACGCCGCAGCCGCGATAGCGCGGCGTCCAGTCGGCGGGCGTCAGAGATTTGATGTCGCCCTGCGGGGTCAGCGCCATGACTTGGGTGACGATGTCCTTTAGCTCGCGGCCATAGGCGCCAGCATTCATGCGCAGGCCACCGCCGATGGTGCCGGGGATCCCGGCGAGAAACTCAAACCCGGCGATCGAGGCGTCGCGCGCTGCCTTGGCGACATTGTAATCCAGCGCCATGGCGCCGGCGTGTATCTGCGTGCCCTCGACACGGATCGTCGAGAAGGGTCGACCGAGGCGAACCACCACACCGGGGATACCGCCGTCGCGTACCAGCATGTTGGAGCCAACGCCGAGTACGGTCACCGGCACATCGGCTGGCTTGCCGGCGAGGAAATTGGCCAGATCGGTGACGTCGGCCGGGCGAAAGAAAATTTCCGCCGGTCCACCGGCCCGGAACCAAGTGTAGCGGGCGATGGGCGCCTGCGGCTCATACCGGCCGCGCACGGCGGGTAGCTGTTCGAGCAACTCGTGGGGGCGTTGACGGTTGGTCATCATCATGCCCCCGTCCCCGTTTCACGTTCGAGGAGCGGCTTCAGTTGCGTCGGCAGCGCCTTTGCCCAAGCGGTGATATCACCGGCGCCGAGGCAGACCACCATATCGTCGGGCTGCGCCGCGGCGGCGATCAGGGTGGCGAGTTGGTCCGGATCGGGGAGTGGACGCACGTCGCGATGGCCGTGGTCGCGCAGACCCGTTACCAGCGCATCGCGGTCCACTCCCTCTATCGGGCTTTCGCCGGCCGGATAGACGTCGCTTACGAAAACAGTGTCGGCGTCGTTGAAGCAGGTGCAGAAATCGTCGAACAGGCTGATGACGCGCGAATAGCGATGCGGCTGGAACACGGCGATCACCTTGCCGGGTGTGCTGCTGCGTGCGGCGTCGAGCACGGCGGCGATTTCGACCGGATGGTGACCGTAATCGTCGATGATGGTGACGCCGGCGACCTCGCCGGTCTTGGTGAACCGCCGATTAACCCCGGCGAAGCCGGCCAGACCCTTGCGGATCGCTTCGTCACCGATATTCATTTCCAGCGCCAGGCTTATGGCCGCCAGGGCGTTTTGCGCATTATGTGCGCCGTACATGGGAAGCTTTATCGCCTCGATGGTGCGCGCCGCGCCGCTGCCGCGTTCGGCGACTTCCACATCGAAGGTCACACCGTCGAGGCCGGTTACAATATTCACGCCGCGCACATCGGCCTGGCGGGAGAAGCCGTAGGTGATGATCCGCCGATCCGACAGCTGAGAAATCAGCGTCTGCACTTCCGGATGATCGATGCACAAGGTCGCGAAGCCATAGAAGGGGATATTCGAGACGAAAGTCGCGAAGGCCTCACGCACCGCATCGAAATCGCCATAGAAATCGAGATGCTCGGGATCGATATTTGTCACCACGGCAATGGTCGCCGGTAGTTTGATGAAGGTGCCGTCGGACTCGTCGGCCTCGACCACCATCCAGTCGCCCCCGCCGAGGCGGGCATTGGTGCCATAGGCGTTGATGATGCCGCCATTGATCACCGTGGGATCGAACTCGGCGGCGTCGAGCACGGCGGCGACCAGCGAAGTGGTTGTCGTCTTGCCATGGGTGCCGCCGACGGCGATCGACCATTTCAGCCGCATCAGTTCGGCCAGCATTTCGGCCCGGCGCACCACCGGCATGAGTTGCGCGCGCGCGCCGACCACTTCCGGATTGTCGGCCTTGATCGCGGTCGACACCACGACCACCGACGCGCCGTCGATATTTTCGCCGCGATGGCCGATCGATACCTCGATGCCGAGGCCTCGCAGGCGTTTGATGTTGGCGCCTTCGGCGACATCGCTGCCCTGCACCGCGTAACCCAGGGCGTGCAGCGTCTCGGCAATACCGCTCATGCCGATGCCGCCGATGCCGACGAAATGGATGACCCCGATATCGAGGGGAAGCGCTTTCATTCCGCTGCCTCGCGCAAGGGTGTCGTGGGGTCGCCGGCGTCGCCGTTCACAGGGATCAGGCCCAAGAC
>JABDJY010000256.1 GCA_013003285.1 Alphaproteobacteria bacterium
GCGCCTGGCCGATATCGTCGAAGAAAGCGCTCAGATTGTTGCCGAGCAGTCCCATACCGGCAGCGGCGACGATGGCGATAAACGCGATCAGAAACGCATACTCGGTGGCGACGGCGCCAGATTTGTCTTTGCGTAGGCGCAAGGCCAGCACTTGAAGATATGTGAAAGCGAACATTCTACCTCTCCTGAATTGTTCTAGGCCCAATCTCGAGCCCCGCATAATGCATGATTGTGTCAACTGAACCAGGGTGTTTTTGCTCGTCTGATGCGAGCATTTTTAGGAATAACAAACACTCGTGAAGACAAAATCATTATCTGAGGATTTTAGATAAAATTCAATCAGTATTCACGCCAGAAGGAAAAACAGTTTCATAAAGTAACTAAAGATAACCCCTTCGACTCCCTTGGCCTACTTAAAGTAGAGGCGGAATCGAACGCTTCGGGCGGCCAATTGAAAGTATTATTGTATGGTTAAAATGTTTTTACCGCTCTTAGAAATTGTCAAACTGGCCGATCTAACATGGGATCCAGACCCATTACCCGCCGGCGCGAGATCAAAAAATGGCAACTTCAAAGGGTTAGGGGCTGTGCCATGGAGGCTTCGCCATGAACTGATTCTGCTTGCTTTTTTGGGGTTAGTGTTCCCTTATATCATCATGTGACTATTCCACAGCGGGTTTAGGAAGCTTCATACCCGGCCGCAGGGCCGATTAGACATTCTCTAAATGTAATGTGAGATCAATCACACCGCGCGCGCGGGCGTAGCGGGTCCTTACCACTAAGAAAGCATGACTAATGACGACAGGTACCGTGAAGTTTTTTAATGTAACACGAGGCTTCGGCTTCATTTCCCCCGAGGATGGCTCGAAGGACGTATTCGTCCACATCTCGGCGGTCGAGCAGGCAGGTATGTCGCAGCTGACCGAAGGTCAGAAGGTGAACTTTGAAGTTCAGCCTGATGCGCGCGGCCCGAAGGCGGTTAATCTCCAGGAAGCATAAGCGCAACAAAATTCCCTAGCGGGAGAGGGTCGCCCTTGGGCGGCCCTTTTTTATGCTCATTTGGCCCATCTCTTATCGCCAGACAAGAACTACTTGGCTTCACCGAACAATAATCGGATGCCTATTTTACCCTGTACGGATAATTTGGCGAGCCAGAGTCTACAACCTATAATTGTAGATTAGAGAGCGGAAGGTAAGAATTTTCCAATAGATTCCGTATGTAAAGCATGTTTGTTAACAATTTATTAATATTTCAAATGTTAAAAGAGTCTTAACATTAGACCTGACACTATCTAATATATGGACCATGGTTATGCCGGATATCGACAGTATATTGACCGTCTTTCTTGCGACTATTGGCTCGTATGAAGCGAATAGCGTGGTTATCGCCTTGGCGGTTGCAGTTGCCGCTTGGACATTACTCTTCGGCTATTTTTTATCCGCCGGCTCGGAACAACCGCGATGGAAATTTGGCGGTGCGGCCCAGCATTTTGTTTTACTTTGGTCGTGGTTTTGGACGGCGATCGCACTCAGCGTCTTGTTTGGCGGGATTGGTTTTTTCGCCTGGCGATTGTCAAACGGCCTGATGTTGATACCGACGGCACCGAATGCGTCCGATGGGGTTATATTCGGTTACGCACTGTTAGCTGCTTTGGTCATATTGCTCGCGGGGTGGTTGCCGAGATTATTGCTGCCGGCGGGTGCCGGCGTTCGTGAGCCCGAACCACCCGTCCAACGCGCGCCCGCACCGGAAGAGTCATTATACCAACCCTTGTATCCCGGGCTTTCGTTTGGCGAGCCGAACCAGGGGCAACATCAGCGCACAACGGCTGAGCAGCCGGGGCCGGAACTGGTTGCAGATCAGAAATTACAAGACGAACTCGTCGAGAAGCCGCGCCGTCGCCGTGGGTTGGCATACGCCGCTGGATTTGCTGTTTTGCTGGTTATCCTTGTCGGCGCCCTTGGCTTCTTTGCCACCCCGACGACGTCGACATCTACGTCGGCATCGCTTTCGAGCGTGTTCGAGCGTTTTGCGCTAGCGGGCTACGCTGCGACGTTTCGGGGGTTTTTCAGCGATGGTTCTGTTGAAGATACCGGCGATGTCATTCGCGATGACGCGTTGAGTTTCCAGACGGTTGGCATTGATGCACGCGAGTTGCGCGATGGCGACTTCTCTTCCGATGTCGATCGCTGGCGCCCCTTGGCAAAGCAGGGCAATGGCGGCGCGCAATATAAACTGGGCGTTAGCTATGCTAATGGCCGTGGTGTAACGCGCGACTATGTCGAAGCGTATAAATGGTTGAATATCGCCGGTGCCCAAAACAATGCGAAGGCGGTCGAGGGGCGGGATGCTGTCGCTCGCAGAATGACTCCGGCCGAGATTGAAACGGCGCAAAACCTGGCGCGCGATGAGCTCGCGCTGATCAACGCTGAAGCGGATTTTTCGGGCGAAGTGCCGGCGCGATTGATGGCGATGACGCGCCGAGAACTCGTCGTCGAGGGACAGAAATTACTGAACGCGCGGGGTTTTAATGTCGGGATCGCAGATGGCCTCTCGGGTCGGCGTACTCAAGCGGCGGTTCGAGAGTTCGAACGCCAGAAAGGGTTGCCCGAAACAGGTCGGATCACACCTGAAATTGTTGCACGCCTAGAAGCGCGCGGCGGGGCAGCCTCTAGTCCGGAATGGAAACTGGGACCAACGGCCGTTTTAACGCCGTCTCTACCCTCGATACTACCATCGCCCGTCCGCCAAGCGCGTCGTGTGGCGCCGGCGACCGATTGCGACAGGTTGGCGGCGCACCCCTCCAACAGTGTTGGGGCTGCCGGTGTGGACTTCGCGAGGATCGACTCCGACCGCGCTATCGCGGCGTGTGAACAGGCGCGCGCGCAGTACCCAGAGGAGTTGCGGTTCCAGTACCAGCTTGCGCGTAGCTTGCACAAAGCAGAACGCCATAGCGAAGCGCTGACCTTGTATAGCAAGTCAGGCGAGCAGGGGTTCGCGCTGGCGCAGCGCAGCGTTGGCTTCATGTACGCCAACGCAAATGGTGTTGCTCAAGATTTGACCAAGGCGGCGGATTGGATACACCAGGCTGCAGATCGGTGTGATGTTGACGCCCAGTATGCTCTCGGCACGCTGTATGCCAAAGGGCAGGGGGTTGAGCAGAACGAGGCGGAATCCCGTCGCTGGTTTCAAACCGCCGCCGCGCGGAACCATCCCGACGCCCGTGTCCGTCTGCAAGAGATCGGGGTCGGTGGGAATGCGTCCGCGCACGATGACCGAAACGAGTTAGAGGCAGGCGACTACACCGAAGGCCGGTTTATCGAGACCCTTCTGCTTAATCATGAGAGCGAAGTGGTCGATGCGTTCTTGCGTCAGGAATACAGCACGGTGCTCGAAACCTTGCGCCCGCTTGCCGATCGCGGCGAAGCCTCTGCACAGACGCTCTTGGGCTACATGCATAGGACGGGTCTTGGCGTCGAACGAAGCGATAGCGAAGCGGTTGAATGGTATAACAAGGCGGTCGAACAAGATGACGCTAACGCCCAATATTTGCTGGGTTATATGCACCAGCGCGGGTTTGGCGTACCGCAATATTCCGCCCAGGCCTTGCAATGGTACCGCAAGGCGGCCGGCCAGGGC
>JABDJY010000258.1 GCA_013003285.1 Alphaproteobacteria bacterium
CGCCCATTCCACCGCCTATAACGGCGTCGTGGTTAAAGGCGTCATGACCAACCCGTTCCGAGGCCAGGACGCGCCGCCCGAACTGGAAGCCGGATCATTCTGGCACGTTCCCGCCGGGTCAGAGCACGCAACGGCTTGCGTATCCGACACGCCGTGCGAGTTTTACTTCCACGCCGAGGGCGCGTTCGATTTCAACGTGGTCGAAAACAAGTAAGCCTTGTCGATGCTGAATGGGGGACACCGCGCGGTTATGCCCGCGGTGTCCCATCCAGCTAGGCCGACTGGATCGCCTGCCAGACTTTTTCCGGCGTTGCCGGCATGCCGATATCGGTTACGCCAAGCGGCGCCAGCGCATCGACGATGGCGTTGATCACCGTCGGCGTTCCGGCCACGGTGCCGCCCTCACCGACGCCCTTGATGCCCAGCGGGTTCGACTCGCTGGCGACGAGGCTGAAATCGACCAATATCTCCGGCATCATATCGGCGCGGGGCACGCCATAATCCATCAGCGAACCCGACAATAGCTGGCCGCTTTCACGGTCATAGGCCATATCCTCGACCAGCGCCTGTCCGACGCCTTGCACCACACCGCCATGGATTTGGCCCTGGGCGAGCAACGGATTGACGACGGTGCCGATATCGTCGACCACGGAATAACGGTCGATCGCAACTGCACCGGTCTCCGGATCGACCTCGACCTCGCAGATATGGCAACCATTGGGGAAGCTCGGCACATTGGCGGAAAACGCCCCCTCGCCTTGCAGGCCGACCCCCAATTCCGACGGAAGACCGACGGGAATATAAGACATCTGGGCGACTTGGCCGATGGGCATTTCCTTGTCGGTGCCGGCGATGACAAATTTGCCGTCGGCGAAATCGATGTCGGCGGCGTCGGCCTCCATGAAATGGGCGGCAAACTTCTTGCCCCGGTCGATGACATCATCGGCCGCCGCGCGCAGGGCGCTGCCGCCGACCATCATGCTACGCGAGGCGTAAGTGCCACGGCCGATGGTGATCTGGTCGGTGTCACCCTGGGCGAGACGAATATTCTCCATGGGAATTCCCAGCCAGCCGGAGACCATCTGGCCATAAGAGGTCTCGTGACCCTGGCCGTGGTTCATGGTGCCGGAGTGGATCGTCACCGTACCGCTGGGATCGAAACGGATTTCCATGCGGTCGTTGAAGATGCCGGTATTGTCCACATAGTAGACAATGCCCCGGCCCCGGTGTTTGCCGGCCGCCTCGCTCGCCGCCCGGCGGCCTTCATAACCGTCCCAATCGGCTTGGGCCTGACATTTGTCGAGCGCTGCCGAATATTCGCCGGTGTCATAGGTCCAACCGGTGTGCGTGGCGAACGGCATTTGATCGGGCTGGATGAAGTTTTTGCGCCGGATCTCCGCCCGGTCGAGGCCCATCTCGCGCGCCGCGGCATCGACCAGACGCTCCATGATATAGACCGCCTCGGGCCGGCCCGCGCCGCGATAGGGCACCGTCGGCGGCGTGTTGGTAAAGACCGCGCTGCTCATCACATCGACCGCCGGCACGTCATAGACCGTCTGCGCCAGTTTCAACGAGAACACGATGGGCACCGCGCCGGCGCCTTCGATATAGGCGCCCACATTGTGATAGGCCTTCCAGCGCAGGCCGGTGAACTTGCCCTCCGCGTCGAGCGCCAGTTCGGCCTCGACGGTTTGATCGCGGCCCTGATCGTCGCCCAACAGCACGTCGGAGCGCGAGGCCTGCCATTTGACCGGCCGTTCGAGACGGCGCGCCGCCCAAACCACAACCGCGTCTTCGGGATAGACATGGCCCTTCATGCCGAAACCGCCGCCGACGTCTTTGGCGACGACGCGGATCTGGCTTTCCGGAATGTGCAGGATCTGGTGGCTCAACCCGTGGCGCAGCCCATGGGGATTCTGCGTGCTGGTATAGAGTGTGACCCGGTCGGTGCCGCGATCATAGTCGCCGGAGCAACTGCGCGGCTCCATGGTCATGGCGTTGAGCCGGTTATTGTAGAGGCTGACCCGCGTGACATGGTGCGCATTCGCGATGGCCTGCTCGGCCGCCTCGGCATTTCCCATACGCAGGGTGAACGAGGTGTTGTTGGCGGCTTCCGCGTAGAGTTGCGGCGCTCCGTCGGCGACCGCGTCGGCGGCCTGCACCACCGCCGGCAGTTCAGAATAGTCAATCGAGACCAGATCGGCGGCGTCATGGGCCTGGGCCTCGCTCGCCGCGATGACCACCACAACCCGCTCGCCAACGAAACGCACCCGGTCGACCGCCAACGGCATGTGAGCCGTGCGATAGCCTTTCGGCCCACCCATATCTTCCGGCATCATCTCCGGCGGGATCGCGCCCATACCGTCACCGGCATAATCCTGGCCGGTGAGGACCGCAATCACACCAGGCGCCGCTTCCGCCGCCGCGGTATCGATAGAGCTGATATCCGCATGGGCATGGGTCGAATAGATGAACACCGCATGGGTTTGGCGCGGCAGTTCGATGTCACTGACATATTGCCCGCGCCCGGTCAGGAACCGGGGATCTTCTTTTCGCGTAACCGATTGTCCAATGCCGAACTGCATATCGTCTCTCCTCCGAGGGTAAATCACTGGCAGGCATCGCGGCCTGCATCTATTTTCGACAGTTTGGCACGTCGGATGCGGCGGCGAAACCAACCAAGGGCGCAATAATTGACCGATCCCAGCAAATGCCCCTAACTAGTGAAAATTTGGGAGAAAAGATCATGGCGACCGATGAGCAGGCAAGAGAAATTCAGCTCAACATCGAGGCCCCGATAGCGACCGTCACTATCAATCGGGCCGACGACGAAAACCGGCTGACCCGGGCAAATCTGCAACGGCTCGGTGAAATCGCCGACACGCTCCGGGCCAGCGATGACGTTCAGGCGGTTTTAGTGACGGGAACCGGCCGCGATTTTTTCTCCGCCGGCCTGCTCAACCCGGTGATCCGCGCCAGCCTATCGAAAGACGAGGTGTTGGAGACGGTGGTGCTGGCCAACAATG
>JABDJY010000387.1 GCA_013003285.1 Alphaproteobacteria bacterium
GCACGATGCCATGCGAACTTGTGCTGGGCAACGCTAATTACCGACCGGAGATGTGCGGATTCAATCCGCCGCAAGGCACCTACGTCCATATCTGTGGCACCGACATCGTGCGCGACGAAAAGGGCAAGTTCCAGGTGCTCGAGGATAATGCGCGTACGCCCTCAGGTGTGTCCTACGTGATCGAAAACCGCCATCTGATGATGCGCGCTTTTCCCGACCTTGCCGAGGGAATGCGCATTGCCGATGTGGACGATTACGGACGCCAGCTCGCCGGCGCGTTGAGCGCCGTGGCGCCGGCCGGCATCGACTCCCCCACTGTCGTGCTGATGTCGCCCGGAGCCTACAACTCGGCTTATTTCGAGCATGTCTTCCTGGCTCGCGAGATGGGTGTGCCCTTGGTCGAAGGCCAGGATCTGGTGGTCGAAAACCACAAGGTTTTCATGCGCACGACTCACGGTCTGGCGCCGGTGCATGTGATCTATCGGCGCATCAATGACGACTTCCTCGACCCCAAGGCGTTTCGCCCCGAAAGTACACTCGGCGTCGCCGGCCTGTTCGAAGCCTATCTCAGGGGCAATGTGACGCTGGCCAACGCGATCGGTACCGGTGTCGCCGACGACAAGGCCGTGTATGCTTATATGCCGCGGATCATCAAATATTATCTGGATCAAGATCCGATTCTGGCGAATGTGCCGACGAATATTTGCCGCGAACCCGAGGGTTTTCAAATGACTCTCGACCGTCTCGACGAATTGGTGACCAAGCCGGTCGGCGAGGCCGGCGGCTATGGCGTCGTCGTTGGCCCCAGCGCTAGCAAACGCGAATTGAGCGAGTTACGCGCCAAGCTTAAGGCCGATCCCGCGAATTTCATCAGCCAGCCCGTGGTCAGCCTGTCGGTGTGCCCGACTTTGGTCCGCCGCGCCGTGGAACCGCGCCATGTCGATTTGCGGCCGTTCGCGGTGACCGGTGACTCGACCTGGGTATTGCCGGGCGGCCTGACGCGGGTGGCGTTGCGACGAGGCTCGCTGGTCGTCAACTCGTCGCAAGGCGGCGGATCGAAGGATACCTGGGTCGTTGGATAATTTAGTCGCACGCTTCGCCAGCAATATCTTCTGGATCGGCCGCTATGTGGAGCGGGCCGAAAACGTCGCCCGCATCCTCGACATCAACGAGACCTATGCGCGCGAAAACGAAGAAGGTCCGGACTGGCGGCGGGTGCTCGATCTGCATGCGGATACGGATATTTTTCTTGATCGGTATGACAGGGTCGATGCCGCTAACGTCGTCGCCTTCTATGTAACCGACCGAGATAATGCTTCTTCAATCGCATCGGCGATTTACCAAGCGCGTGAGAATGCCCGCTCGGTGCGTCACCTGATCAGCACCGAGATGTGGACTCATCTCAACATTTCCCACAATCGGATGCTTGAACTTACCGCGCGCGATTTGCGGCTCGACAATCTTTCGCGCCTCTGCGCCGAGATCAAGGAAGCCTGCCAGACATTCGAAGGCATCGCAGAGGGGACGTTCCTGCGCGGCGAGCGCTGGTGTTTCTACCAGATGGGTAAGTATCTCGAGCGCGCCGACCAGACGACACGCATCCTCGACATGAGCTTTGAACGCTCTACCGAAGATTTGGGTGAGGCGATGGCGGCGGTGCATTGGAACGTATTGCTACGATCGGTGGCGGGCTATCACGCATTTCGGGGCCGTCACCCGGCGGGTTCGCAGCCGCGCGATATCGCGATGTTTTTGCTGTACGATCACGAGTTTCCACGCGCTGTCAGCCTATGCGTGGAGCGCCTGAGCACTCGCCTGCTTGAGCTGGAAACCCTGCACGGCAACCGGCGCCACGAATCTGTCGAGCATGCACGCCGAGCTCTGGTTTTTGCCCTCGATACCGGCCCCGGCAGCCGCATCACGCAGCGCCGACTCAACATTTTTCTCGACGAATTGCAGGTTTATTTGGCGGATGTCTCAGACGCCGTTGCGGCAACCTATTTTAGCGGTCTCTAAGAAATGTTCTCTATATTGTCTGGCAAGTCGCAACCTGATAGCCGTAATAGCGTTTCCAGTGTCGAATTGCGGCCTACCGGAGTCGGCTTTTGCAGCACCTGACTGTCGATCATAAGACGACCTACCGCTACGCGAAGGCGGTGAAGTTTGGCGAACACCGTTTGATGTTTCGGCCGCGCGACAGCCATGATTTGCGGCTTCTCGATGCCCGTCTGACCATCAATCCTACCGCCGAAGTGCGCTGGCTCCATGATGTGTTCGGAAATTCTGTTGCCGTGGCGAGTTTCGCCGAGCCCGCCCAAGAGCTGTACATGCAGTCGGTGATCGTCATCGAGCGCTACCCGATGGTCGAGCCGGAATTTGCCATCGAGACCTTTGCTCGCACGCTGCCATTCAGCTATCCAGCGTCCGAAGTACCCGATCTAGGACGCACCATCGAACGCCACTATTCCGACCCCGAGCGGGCGGTAACCGAGTGGGCGCGGCGCTTTCTCACCGTCGGCGGCATGACCGATACGGAGGATTTTCTGATCGCCGTCACCGGTGCCATCCAAACCGAATTTGCCTATGAAGAGCGCCACGAGCCCGGCGTGCAAAGCCCGGTCGAGACCCTTTCTCGCGGCGCCGGCACGTGCCGCGACTATGCCTTGATCATGATGGAGGCGGTGCGCAGCGTTGGCTTGGCGACGCGCTTCGTCAGCGGCTATCTCTACGATCCGACGATCGACGGGACGCAGACAGAGGTGCACGGCGCCGGCTCTACCCATGCT
>JABDJY010000401.1 GCA_013003285.1 Alphaproteobacteria bacterium
CTCGAAGGCGGTGATCAGCCGGTGGTAATAGTCCAACTCGTCAGCGTTCGCCGCATAGGCCTCGCGGGCGACGGCGACCTGCTGTGGGTGGACTGCGGTGCGGCCGTCATAGCCCAACCGTTTGGACAGCTGACAGTCGATGCGCAGCGCATCGTCGTTTTTGATGTCGCTAAAGGCGCCGTCCAGCACATAGGGCAGGCGTGCGGCACGGGCATCGAGAAGCACTTTCGAGCGGGCATACATCAGTTCGGTGCCTTCCAGCGACCAGGCGCATTGCAGGTCGCCCTGCAAATCGCCATCTTCAGCGCTGCCGAAAGAGACGCTTTCAACACGCGCTGCTGCGGTCGCCAATTCGAAGCAGCGCACCACGCCTAACGCGGTTTCCATCATCGGGATCAGCTTCACCGAGCCTACCTCCAGGCCGCCAGCGCGCTCGGCCTCGGCCATGATCGCATCGACCTCTTGAATTTGCGCCGGGTCTTCGGCTTTGGGCAGAAACAGTGCGTAGACATGCTGGTTGGTCATGGCCCTCAGGTCGGCCTCGAGGAAATCCGGCTCGTTGTTGACCCGGATCAGCGCCGGCAGCGCGACGCTGGGCAGAATATCGGCGATATCCTGGCGCACCTGGTTCTTACGGTCGGTCGGCACCGTGTCTTCGAGATCGATGATCACCGCATCGGGTGAAACCCGGCCGGCCTTCTCGATCAGCTCGGGCCGGGTGCCCGGCACGTACAGGGTAATCAATGGATAGTTCATCTCTCTCTCCCGCCGGGCCCAGCCGGGCCCGCACCGTCATATAATGCCGTCGCTCTTTAGGGCCGCCAGCTCTTCGTCCGACAGGCCCAAACGTTGTTCGAATATTTCCGCGTTATCGGCGCCCATCTCGCGCCCGGCATGGTGCACAGCGCCCGGCGTGCCGGTCATCTTTGGAAACACGCCTTCCATCATCAGCGGTGGACCGTCGCCGTCCGGGCTTTCCACGGCCATGTCGCGGGCCTGTGCGTGGGGGTCGGCGACAATGTCGGCAACGTCGAAGACCGGCCCCACCGGGACGGCGTTTTCGCGCAGCAGCGTTGTCACCTCTTCCAGCGTATGGCCGCCGATCCAATTGCCCATGATGGCGTCGAGTTCGTCGACATTTTCTAGCCGGGCCGGATTGGTGGCGAAACGCGGATCCTCGGCGAGTTCGGGCATGCCGATGACCTTGAACAGGCGGATCGCCGTTGCCGGGGTCGAGCCGGCCAGCGCCACCCAGCGATCATCCTTGGTTTGGTAGATATTGCGCGGCGCCGATGTGGGGGCGCGGTTGCCGATGCGCGTGGGCGGTTCGCCGGTCATCTGGTTCACCAGGACGTTCGGCCCGAGCATGGAGAACAGGCTCTCCCACAGGCTGACATCGATCATCTGGCCCTTGCCGGTACCCAGCACATCGCGGTGGTAGACCGCGAACATGGCGGCCATGGTGGCGTAGCAGCCGGCGAAGCTGTCGCCGAGCGCGAATTGGGGCAGGGTCGGCGGCCCGTCGGGCTGGCCGGTAATGTGGGCGAACCCGCTCATCGCCTCGATCAGCGTACCGAAGCCGGGATGGCTGCTATAGGGGCCGTATTGCCCGAAACCGCTGACCCGGACCATGATCAGGCGGGGATTGATTTCCGCCAGATCCTCGTAGCGGATGCCCCAAGCCTCGAGCCGTCCGGGGCGGAAATTCTCGACGAAGATGTCGGCGTCTTCGAGCAGGCGAAACAATATATCGCGGCCCTGGGGCTTGGAGATGTTCAGGGTCACCATCTTCTTGTTGCGCGCATAGTACTTCCACCACGGATTGACGCCGTCTTTGGTGAAGCCGAAATGGCGCAGATCGTCGCCTTTTTCCGGATGTTCCACATGGATGACTTCGGCGCCGAAATCGGCCAGCAGGCGCCCGCACAGGGGGGCCGCAATAACCGTGGCGCACTCGACGACTTTGAGGCCTTGCAGGGCTTGTTGGGGCGTAGACATGGATAATTCAATACCAGGGAAGTCCCGCCGGTGCAGCATCGTTGACCGGTTTATTTTCGCCGCCCATATGGCGCCGTCGCCAGTTTGGGTAAAGTATAATCCCGGATATTCTTAAACGAGAGGCGCGGTGAAATGAAAAATCAGTCAGATGGCGGCGAAGCTATCCTCCAGGCCTTTCGCAGCCTGGGTATCGATTACATCATGTCGTCGCCCGGCTCCGAGTGGGGCGCGGTTTGGGAAGCGCTGGCCAGCCAGAAGCTCACCAACTCACCGGGTCCCACCTATCTGACGTGCGCCCATGAGACCCTCGCGGTCAATCTCGCCACGGGCTACACCATGGTCACCGGGCGCATGCAGGCGGTGATGCTGCATACCGGCGTCGGACTGCTGCAGGGATCGATGGGGATCGACGGCGCCATGCGCCAGGGCGTTCCCATGGTCGTGGTCTCCGGAGAATCGCTCAGCTTCGGCGACGATCCCGATTTCGACCCGGGCGCCCAGTGGCAATCTCTGTTGAGCGTCGTCGGCGGCCCGCACCGGCTGGTCGAGCCCATCGTCAAATGGTCGCAACAGGCCGGCAGCGTCTCCACCATGTTCCAGCAAGTGGTCAGTGCCGGCGAAATGGCGCAGCGCACCCCGGCCGGTCCGGTCTATATGGGCGTGCCCATCGAGACCATGGGGCAGCCCTGGGAGCCACCGTCCGATTTCCGTCACGCCCCGCCGGCGCCGAAAACAACCGCCGCGCCGGCCGATATCGAAAATGTCGCCAAAATGCTGGTGGCCAGCAAGCAGCCGGCGATCATCGCCGAACTCTCCGGCCGCGATCCGGCGGCGAATGAGGCGCTGGTCGAATTGGCCGAGCTATTGGCCATTCCGGTGGTTGAGGGCCGCTGGTCCATGTTCGCCAATTTCCCCAAGGATCATCCGCTCCATCAAGGATTTCACCGCCCGGCCCTGATCGACGAGGCCGATCTGGTGCTGACCCTGGCGTGCGCGGCGCCCTGGTATCCGCCCAGCGCGGGACCGAAAAAGGCGCGGGTGGTGGCCATCGACGAAACGCCGTTCCGCCCGGCCATGGTCTACCAGCCGAACCAGGCCGAGATTTTTCTCGAAGGCGATACGGCCTCGACACTGCAGTTACTCATCGCGGCCGTGCGCGCCGCCGAGGTGGACGAGGCCGCGGTGGCCGACCGCCAGACCCATTGGGCGGCGGCGCATGCGGCGCGGATCGCCGACGTGCGCGCTACCGAGGCGGAGGCGGCGTCGAAAGAGACTATCTCACCGGTCGCGCTCTGTGCGGCGCTCAGTGACGCCGCGCCGGCGGATACCATCTATGTCGATGAGACCATTACCCACCGCGGGGCGGTTCTCCCGCATCTGCGCTGTGGCGGTCCGGGGAGTTACTTCCGCGCCCATGGCGGCCTCGGTCAGGGTCTCGGTATGGCGCTCGGCGCCAAACTGGCCGCGCCGGATAAAACGATCATCTCGATCATGGGCGACGGCACCTTCATGTATAACCCGGTCGTCCAGAGCCTGGCCCTGTCCCAGCATGAAGATCTGCCGATCCTGATCGTGGTGACCAACAATAGCGGCTATGCGGCGATGAAATATAACCACCGGGACTATTATCCCGAAGGTGTCGGTGCTGGTAGCGAGATCTGGCCCGGCCACCCGGTGACCGACCTCGACTATGCGGAACTGGTGCAGCCCTTCGGTGGCTTCGGCCGGCGGGTCGAGGCCATGGCCGATCTACCGGGCGCTTTGGAAGAAGCCCTGGCAGCGGTCGCCGATGGCCGCACCGCTATTCTGAACGTGATGGTCGACGTATAGTTTTGAGAATCGCCGATTAAGTGAGAGCCGCTGGCAAAGCCCCCCCTCCCTAACCCTCCCCCTCGCTGGGGGGAGGGAATACCAG
>JABDJY010000430.1 GCA_013003285.1 Alphaproteobacteria bacterium
CTTGAACTCACAAAACGTCTGCCCGGGCGCGAGGGTCAATAGATCCGTTCGGACGTCATCTTGCGGGATGTAATAGACGGGCGGGTGGCTGGTCTCGAGCACCCGGTAGCCATTTTGGCTATCGGCAACAGTCTCGCCGGCGAAGACCACGCGCAGGCGCGCGTTCGTTGTTTCCAGGAGCGGCGGCCGGGGATAGTCCCAGACGGATTCCTGGCCAGGACCTGCTGGCAGGGGGCGGATGGATGATCGCATGGCAATAATTTCCTATGGGGCGCGGGGCGCGTCAGCTATCGGCTTTCATAATTTCGATCGCGTTGCCCCAGGGGTCGCGGATATAGACCGAGGCGGTGCCGTCGCGATGCGGGGTTAACGCGCCGTAACTCTCGGCGTTGGCCCGCTCGACGGCGATGTGGGGCGGATGTTGCTCGGGCAGCACCAGCGCCAGGGAGATATTCTCGAACTTTAGCAACGCCCAGCTGTCGTCGGTATACATCGTTTCCACGTCGAACTGATTTCGATACCAATCGAGCGCCTCGGCGATGTCAGGCACCGCGATTGCGACATGGTGTAACCGGTCCATTGTGCCCTGCCTTCAGTTTTGCGTCGCCGCGCCAGCAGGTGTCAGACGGTGCAGGTTGGCGCGCGCATTACGGTTTCCTTTCCGTGCGGCCTCTTCGTACCAATAAATCGCGATATCCAGGTCGACCAGCACGCCATAGCCGTTCTCATACATCACACCCAGATTGTTCTGCGCTTTCGCCTCACCCTGTCGCGCGGCTTCGAGATACCAGCGGTGGGCTGACGCATAGCTTTGCCCAACGCCGCGACCGCGCTCGTAGTTGTATGCCAAAAACAGTTGCGCACCGGGATGACCCTTCTCGGCAGCGAACCGGTACCAAACAACTGCGGCTTCAGGGTCTTGCGGCACGCCGTGTCCGAAATCGTACAGCATACCGAGGCCAAATTGCGATTGCGGGTCGCCGGCGACCGCCGACTCATTCCATTCGCGCAGCGCCGTTTCGTAATCGAGACGGCTGTAGGCAGATAATCCCCGCTCATAGCTTTGCGACCATGCCGGCGTTGTAATGACCAGAGCGGCGAACCAAAGCGCGAGCGGTAAAGTTCGCAAAAAGGCGGGGATAGTCATATTGGGCTGATCCAATAAAAAGCCAGTTTCGTAAACAGCTACGAATAACAAAGACACTTGGATCTATGGCCGGGTCCTATTTCTGCACAGGTTGGGTCCTGAGGTCGGCTCGCAAGGGCCCAGCGATGGGGATCCGGGTGGCTGTATTAGATGGCGGTTATCGTGGATCTGTCGGTTTACTCCTTCCTATTTGCGTTTATGACAGTAAGCACAGAGCCTTCGCCGATGCCGACGGCAACATTGGACGCTTTCCAGTGGCGAAATCGTGTCGTCCTCTCCTTTATTGCCGACGAGGAAATGCAGGCGGCGCGAGACCAGCGGGAATATCGGAGAAAAACACTGGGTGAGTGGCGAAATCGCGACTTGGTCCTCATCGAAGTAGGGCCTCGAAACCGCGTGCTGGTCGACGGGAAAGAAAACGACTCGATCGATGGTGCGGGACTTCGGCAGAGGTTTGCGGCCGCCTCAGAAAAATATGTCGCGGTGTTGGTTGGCAAAGACGGATCCGAAAAGCTTCGTTCCGATCGAGCGATTACCAACGACATGCTGTTCGCGACAATTGACGCCATGCCAATGCGCCGGCGGGAAATGCGGCGCAAATAAGCAGCGGTAAGTTTTACACCATGTTCCGCATGGGGCTGGAACGTTGAAGAAGTATTTGCGGCGCTTGCAATGGAAAACTGGGCTCGCAGATTCGGCGGAAAGCCAAGTATTATTCGCTTTAAAGCTTTTCGATTGAGTTTTTGCTTCGCAAACGATGTCTGCAGGCGGTTGCAATTGCGTCCGCTAGAAAGCGTCTTCAGCGGTGGCGTCTATTAAAACCCATACCTCAGCTTCGGACGCATACCTGCAGATAACAGTTATTCGAAGCGGGCCTGTAGCGGCTCGCTAAACATGATGCCAGTGAAATCTGCTCCTTTTCTGCCGTTGCTGTTGTGTTGCTCGGAAGGCGCGCGACCGTTCATTTGAACCTGCTCCATAAAATCGTAAAGGCATCCGCTCATAAGATTCGAGTGCGCGCGATGATCTAAGCTGAGCCGCGTTGCGTAACGTCAAAACAAGTTTAAAACGCGAAAGCATTTAAGATCATGTCGAAATTGCGCCGCTTGGCAACGGGAGTGCTTATTGCAGTGAACTTGGGTTGGGCCCCATTCTTAATGAGCATGGCGATCGCTTAATCTGATAGCACTTGTGTTGGCTGCTTAATATTATGCGGTAGTTGATTGCGAGGAGATGTCGCTTCGGTTTGTGGACCGGTCCAATATCGCGCCACGGCCATGCTCTGGTTTGTCTCGGTGTTCGAAATCTCTGAAGCGAGCAACGAATTGGAAAAGCCGCATTGGTGGAAAGGCAAGATGGGTCACCTGGATAAATTGAACATATCCCGCCGGGTCATAGCAGCCGCACGTCCGCGCCGCAAACTCGACACAGTCGAGTATCGGCGTGAAAAACTGATCGCGAACGTCGAAGAGCAAATCGAGCTCGCCAATCTCAAGCTGCAAGGAAAACCCGCGCAGATAAAAAGAAAACGCGGTCACGATATCGTCACAGTGCGGCCGCGGCTGTGGTGGGCGACCGAGCCTGACGGTCACGTCTACACGCAGATCAGATACAACAAAGTTCCGCTGAACATTCTGGGTCAAGGTACGTCGATCGAAGTTGGCCCGCTAAAAAAACTGCCGTCGGTTTACAAGACCGTCATCAGGGCGATCGAAGCCGGCGAGCTCGACAACTCTATCGACAATGCGGCCAAAAAATCCCGCCGCTGATATACCATTCTGCCAACGCAGCCGCTGCCAAGACCACGTTGCGACCCGTCCCATCAGCCTGCGGGTATAGCGCATCGTAGCCTCGCAGAGGACTCGCACACATGAGCACCGCCGCTAACAACTCTCAATCAAGTCCAGAAAATCTGGCGTTTCGAGTTTACGATCTGGCCATCGGCGACGATGACGCTCGGATGTGCCGTGACATTCCCGAAGACCAATGCCGCGAACAGCCGCAGAACTTCGTGCTGCAATGCTTGGCGCAAGTCTTCAGCAAGATCGGCGATGCGCTGGCCGATACTAAAATTGTACTGCCGTGGCTTCTGGGGGCGGTCGGCGCCCCGGTATTTCTGGTGGGGTTTCTGGTGCCCATTCGCGACTCGCTGGCCCTATTACCGCAGATCCTGGTCGGCGGAGTCATCCGGCGTTTTGCCGTCCGCAAAGGCTTCTGGGTGGCTGGCAGCATCGTCGAGGGCGCGTGCATCACCCTTATGGCTGTGACTGCGGCCGCCGGTTTCAGCGGAGTTGTCGCTGGCTGGACGATCATCGGCTTACTGGTTGTATTCAGCGTGGCGCGCGGCGTGGCCTCGATCGCCGCTAAGGACACGCTAGGCAAGACCGTGTCGAAAGGGCGCAGAGGCCGTGTCAGCGGCTATGCCGCCACGTTATCCGGTTTGGTTGCCGGAGGCATCGGGCTTTATCTGGTGGTTACACCGGAAGCGGCGCGCCCCGACTGGATGCTCTATGCGATGATCGCAGCGGCCGGCGGATCTTGGTTTATTGCTGCGGCAGTCTTTGCGTTGACTAAGGAATTTCCGGGGGCCACCGACGGCGGGCGCGGCATCCACGACATCGCGCGTGATCAATTCAAGCTGCTGATCGAGAACCGCGCATTGCAGAAGTTTCTGATCGCACGAACATTCCTGATTTCAACCGCGCTCGCTGGTCCGGTCTATGTCAGCCTGGCTCAGCGCACGAGCGGCCAAACGCTGGATAATCTCGGCTGGCTCATCGTCGCCTCGGGGTTGGCGAGCGCGGTCAGCGCGTCTGTTTGGGGCAAGCTGTCCGATAGGTCGAGCCGGCTAACGATGGCGCTTGCGGCGACGGTGGCCGGAGCATTGGGGCTGGCTGTTCTGGCGACGATGGTTTTCGTACCGGAGTTATCCCGCCACATTGGGTTCTACGCGGTGATCCTCTTCGTTCTGGCCATCGCCCATGCGGGCGTGCGCATCGGCCGTAAGACCCACATCGTCGACCTGGCGCCCGGCGACCAGAAAGCGGAGTATGTCGCGCTCAGTAACACCATTATTGGTGTTTTACTGCTTCTACTGGGGGCGCTCGTCGCCGCGCTGCTGGCCATAAGCTTCGAAGCCGTGATCGCCGTTCTGTCAACCTTTGCGCTGCTTGGCGCCGCCACGGCATTCTTTATGGAAGACGTGCAAACCTAGCCAGACCGCGTCAGACCATTCGAGTGCGTCGCGACCGACCCGATTATGCAGGCCATCGTACTGCCCGAGCCGGTGCCGCACCCCCAAAA
>JABDJY010000451.1 GCA_013003285.1 Alphaproteobacteria bacterium
GAATTGAAGCATGTGGCCATCAAGGAGGCGGTCTTCCCCTTCGCGCGATTCCCCGGCGTCGATACGATTTTGGGGCCGGAAATGAAATCCACCGGCGAAGTGATGGGTCTCGATACCGATTTCGGCCACGCCTTTGCCAAATCTCAGATCGGCGGCGGCACCAAGATTCCGACTTCGGGTCGGGTGTTTATATCGGTACGTGAGCGCGATAAGGCGGCCGTGATCGACCTGGCCCGGCGCCTTGCGGATCTGGGATTCGAGATCGTCGCCACCAGAGGCACGGCGCGCGCGCTGGAAGATCAGGAAGTTCCGGTCAGGACCATTAACAAAGTTCTCGAAGGCCGGCCCCATATCGTCGACGCCATGGCCAACGATGAAATCGATCTTGTGTTCAATACCACCGAGGGTGTGCAGTCGATCGCCGACAGCTACAGCTTGCGGCGCACCGCGCTAACACAGGCCATTCCCTATTATACCACCGTCGCCGGCGCGCGGGCGGCGCTGATGGCAATTGAGGCAATGAGCACCGGTGGTCTTGAAGTCGCGCCGTTGCAGTCTTATTTTAACAAGTCGTTTTAACGATCTTGTGGCATGGTTTTGCCCTAACGGCCTTAATCGCAGGCATACTCATGTGTGCGAGCGTATGTCTTTTGGGTGATTTTCATTTAACTTTCAAACACTTAGTTGAATCATGGATAAAACACCAATGACCGCCGAGGGTCACGCGACCCTCCAGGACGAATTGCGGAATTTAAAAACCGTCGAGCGGCCTGCTGTTATCAAAGCCATTGCCGCCGCCCGCGAACACGGCGATTTGTCGGAAAATGCCGAATATCATGCCGCGCGTGAACGGCAGAGCTTTATCGAGGGACGTATTGGCGAGCTCGAGGACGCGACGAAACGCGCCGAGATCATCGACACCTCGAAACTGAAGGGCAAGACCGTGCGCTTTGGCGCCAAGGTTAAGCTCGCCGACGAGGAATCCGGCGACGAAATCACCTATCAGCTGGTCGGTGAATTCGAGGCCGATTTGAAAAAGAAGAAGATTTCGATCGCCTCGCCCCTCGGCAAGGCGCTGATCGGCCGCGAAGCCGAGGACAGCGTCGAAGTGCAGACGCCCAATGGCGTGCGCTACTACGAGATCGTTTCCGTCCGCTTCAAATAGCTTTAATTTCGCCGTACCCGCGAGGGTCACTGCGTTTTAGGAATCCGAATCGTCGACCGGCACGCCCGATTCGTGCTTGGACGTACGGATAACCTGAAACGTCTGCACCGTGGTGACATGCTCAACGCTGGTCAGGCGGGTGGTCAGTTCGTTCTCATGGGATGTATTGCGCGCCACCATGCGCAATAAAAAGTCGCCACCGCCGCGGATCATGTCGCAGCGCCGCACTTCCGGCCAGGCGCCGACCTGCGCCTCAAACCCCGACAGGACTTCACCGGCCTGGCTGTCGAGACCGACGAGGGCGTGAAACGACACCTCGTAGCCCAACAGCTCGCCATCCAATTCAGCGTGAAACCCCTTGATATAGCCCGCCGCTTCCAGCGCCCGCACCCGCCGCAGGCAGGGCGGCGCGGAAATTCCCGACAAACGCGCCAATTCCACATTTGTCATGCGGCCGTCATCGCGCAGATGGCGCAAAATGCGACGGTCGATGGCGTCGAGCTTAACCCGGCGGTTGGCGTCGTTATCAGTGGGGTCGGAAGTCGTCGTCATTAAAACCATTTCTCCAAAATCGCCGAACAACGCCGCACAATCATAGGAATCATCACAGCCCGTCGCCTATATTGGCTGTACAGGGCCGGGCCAGCCGATGCTATCAAATTGAAATAATATTTCAATCGGTGCCAGACCTGATTTTCAACTGTTCGAGTATTTCGTGACCGACGCCCCCGCCGACCGCAGCTCAGACCTAGCCCCAAGGACATGGATCGTGACCGATGGCCGGTTGGGTATGATCAACCAGTGCCGCGGACTGGCGGCGGCTTTGGGCGTCCAGGCCGACGAAAAACAAATCGAGCTGTCGCCGCCCTGGTCCTGGTTGCCGCCCTCCCTGACCCCGGCCCGGCTCGCGGTCCTCGCCCAATCGGGCGACCAACTATCGCCACCCTGGCCCGACCTGCTCATCGGCACGGGCCGTAAATCGGTCGCCCCGGCGCTGGCGGTCAAACGTGCCAGCGGTGGAAAAACGTTCTGCGTGCAGATCCAAAACCCCGACGTCGCCCTGGATAAGTTCGATTTGGTCATTGCGCCCGGCCATGACCGCCTCGTCGGCACCAATGTATTGAGCACTTTAGGCTCATTGCACGGCGTGACCGCGACGGTACTCGACGCCGCCAGAAACCAGTTCGCCGACACGCTAGCCGGCCTGCCCCGCTCGTTGGTCGCCGTGCTGTTGGGCGGCAATAACGCGGTCTATCGGATGGACAACGCCGTCGCGACGCGGCTTGCCGACAATCTCGCCACCCTCGCCCGCGACAATGGTTATGGGCTCACCATCACCGCATCGCCGCGCACCCCGCCCGAGGCGGTCGCCGTTATCACCCGGCGGCTCGAGACCGAACTAGAAACAGGACAGGCGGTGTATTGGGACAGCACCGGCGACAACCCTTACCTGGGTTATCTGGCCCATGCCGACGCCATTCTGGTCACCGGCGATTCGGTCAACATGGTCAGCGAGGCGGCGGCGACCGGCAAGCCCGTTCACGTCATCGAATTGGCCGGCGGGTCGGATAAATTTCAGCGCTTTCACACCACCATGACCAATGCCGGGATCACCCGCCCCTTTTCCGGTGCGATCGAAAACTGGTCTTATACGCGCCCCGACGATACTGCGCGCGTGGCGGCCGAAATCCATCGCCGCCTGGCAACGCGCGGCCGGTGAGGCATTATGCCCTTTGCAATCATTCGACCCCGGGTCTAAGAATCCAGCATGTCCGCGCTTGATTTAGCCGCCATAGAAACCGCCGCACCGAACCACGATCCGTTCGATTATGTCATCGTGCCCGGGCTAATTTCGCGCGATGCCTTGCCAGCGGTCCACGAAGACTTTCCAACAATCGACAAGCCGGGCAGTTACCCGCTGTCGCAACTTTCCTATGGGCCGCGCTTCGACGCATTGCTCGACGAATTACGCGCGCCTTCTTTCGCCGAGCGGGTCGGCGCCAAACTCGGCATCGACCTCAGCGACCGACCGACAATGATTACGGTGCGCGGCCAATGCCGACCCAGCGATGGAAAAATCCACACCGATTCCGCCGGAAAACTGGTCACCGTTCTGGTGTATCTCAACCCCTCCTGGGAGGCGCCAGGGGGCCAATTGCGGCTGCTGCGCAACGAGCACGATTTGGAAGACTATGTTGCCGAGGTGCCGCCCCAAGAGGGCACCATGATCGCCTTCACCTGTAGCGACAATGCCTGGCACGGGCATCATTCCTTTGAGGGCCAGCGGCGGACGATACAGCTTAACTGGGTGCGCAGTCGCAGCTATAAAATGCGCGAGCAAGTGCGCCATGCCATTTCCGCCAGCGTGAAAAAACTAACCGGCTAACCCGGTCTACGGAGGTTACTCCCATAGCGCTCAATATCGACACGTTTTCCAATACCCAGGGCGGTTTTCCGTTCTTCAAGGCCGTGGGCCATCCCGCCGCCGCGCCGAAAGTGCGCGACCTGCTCGCGCGCCTTGGGGGCAAGGGACGGGTGGCGATTTACGACCCGACCGGTTTCGCCACCGCCTTCGCCGAGATCTATCCGCTGAGCGATCTCGATATCGCCCATGTCTATGTACAGGACTTGACCGCGCTGGACCGCCAGGTGCTCGGCCGCACCACCCAACCGGTGACAGATCTGACCGGTGCCGATATCGCCGCACTTCTGGTCGTCGCCTTCGATGCCGACAAGACGGTGCGCGATATTGCCCATCTGGTGCCGCCGGCCGCCGAAATCGTCACCCTGGACGAGGTCCGCCTCGATGCGAAACGGCTGACCAACCAAAAGCGCTATCTCGACCCGTTGAATTTCGCCACCAATTTCGCTTGGTTCCGCGATGCGCCGGACAGCCGCGGCGGCCATCTGCACACCCGCCTGGCGACGGCCAATTATTGGCACCGTTACGGTGCCTTGGACGTGACCCTGTGGCTGACCCTGCTCGACGAAACGGGGGAACCGATCGCCCAATGGGAACAGGCACTGCCCAATTCGCCCGCCGGCATCACCATCGATAGTGTCGTGGTGCGGGCACGCTTCGGCCTGGACGATTTCACCGGCCAATTACTGATCCACGCGGTCGGCGTGGCGGGCCACGACATCGTCAAATACGCCCTCGACACGTTCGGCGACGACGCAAGAGATCTGTCCTGCACCCACGATGCCAACGCCTGGCCGGCGGACTTTTATGCCGGCCTACCGGCACCGCAAGCCGACGAGCGCGTCATCATGTGGGTTCAGAACAGCCATCCCTGCCCAATTCCCGCCGGCACCGTGGGCCTTAACGTCATGGGCGACGATGCGGGCGCGGTTTATCTCGATGCCGAGATTGCGCCCTTCGCCACCCATGCCCTCGATGTCGCCGATCTGTTGCCCGAGACAAAATGGCCGCAACAGCTGGAAGTGCGCGCCGGCAAGCATTTCGTGCGGCCGCGTTACGAAATCGAACGCACCGCCAACGGTGCGACCCAGCGGCGCATGGCCCACGCCAATGTGGAGCGCACCGACCTGGAACCGAACCCGCAGATCGCCGAGATCGGTAA
>JABDJY010000007.1 GCA_013003285.1 Alphaproteobacteria bacterium
CCATAGCGCCGAGGGGTTTGTGTTCTATACCAACCTGAACAGCCAGAAATCCGCCGAATTGGCCGCTAATCCCCATGCGGCGCTGTGTTTCTACTGGCGCGACCCGGCGCGTCAGGTGCGCGTCGAAGGCCTGGTCGAGCCGGTTTCCGACGGTGACGCGGATGCCTATTTCGCCAGCCGGGCGCGGGGCAGTCAGATCGGCGCTTGGGCCTCGGACCAGTCCAAGCCGCTGCCCTCGCGGGCCTTGCTGGAAAACCGCGCGGAGGAATATGAGGCCAAATTTCCCAGCGGCGAGGTCGAGCGGCCGCCCTTTTGGTCGGGCTTTCGCGTCGTACCCGAACGCATCGAGTTCTGGACCGAGCGCGACGACCGCATGCACGACCGCCAATTGTTTGTACGCGCCGCCGACGGATCCTGGCAGGAAAGTTGGTTATATCCCTGAGGCGCGATAATCTTGGGGCCAAGGCCCCGTTGCGGAGATCGGAATTATGCCCCTAAGCCATATCGAGCATTTACTGCTGCTGGTCGACGATGTTGACGCAACCGCCAACTGGTTCGTCGATAATATCGGCCTCGAGCGCGGGCACACGCCCGATTTCAAGGTGCCGGTGACCTGGCTCTATATCGGCGAGCGCGACGTGCTGCACATCGCCCATATGCCCAATGAGGGGATGGAGAAGCGCTTCCAGGATAAATATCTCGGCGGCCGGCTTTCCGACGCGACCACCGGCACCGGCATCATTGACCATGTGGCCTTTCGCTGCACCGGTCTGCCCGAGATGATCGAGCGGCTGGAGAGTAAGGGGGCTGAATTCCTGCAGCGCCAGGCCAATGACGGCGACCTGTATCAGCTGTTCATCACCGGCCCCGACGGCATGCGCGTCGAACTTAATTTCGACGCTGCCGAAGCCGAAGCCCACGGCATCAAGCCGGACATGACGGCGGCGGAAGCGGTCGCGAGCTGATCGCAATCCTCCATCTCGTGACTTTCCTCGGCTGCGCGAATGGCCTACCTATAACGCCATGACACAAGAACGGCGCTCGCTCATCCTCACCGGTGCCAGCCGCGGCATCGGCCATGCCACCGTCAAGCGCTTCTCCGACGAAGGCTGGCAGATCATCACCTGCTCGCGCGACCCGGTGCCCGAGCACTGCAAGCGCGACCCCAACTGGACTACCCACATTCCGATGGATCTGGGCGACCCGGCCGATGTGGAGCGGTTCATCGCCGAAGCCGTCGCCATTTTGGGTGACGCGCCGCTGAACGCGCTGGTCAACAACGCGGCGCTGTCGCCGAAGAGCGATTTTCAGGAACGGCTGGGCTGTCTCAACGGCTCGCTCGACGATTGGCGCGAAGTCTTTCAGCTCAATTTCTTCACGCCCCTGGCGTTGGCGCGCGGCTTTTCCATCGCCCTGGCCCGGGCCGCCCGCGCCGGCGCGCCGGATGCGAGTAGCAATGGCCAAAACGGTAGCGGCCAAATTGGCGATAGTCCCGATGGTGTGGCCACCCATGCCGGCAAGCGGGTGGGTGCCGCCATCGTCAACATCACCTCGATCGCCGGGCACGCCATCCACCCCTTCGCCGGCTCGGCCTACTCCACCTCGAAGGCGGCGCTGTCGGCCCTGACGCGCGAGATGGCGGTCGAATTCGCCGAGCTGGGCGTGCGGGTCAACGCCGTCGCGCCGGGCGAGATCGAAACCGAGATGATCGGCGAAGAATACGAACCCCTGATCAGCCGCATCCCCATGCACCGCATGGGGACACCGGAAGAAGTGGCGTCAACCGTGTTCCAACTGTGCAACCCGGATTTCGGCTACGTGACCGGCACCGAAGTGTTCGTCACCGGCGGGCAGCATTTGTATTAAGTTAGGCGACTAAATCCGGGCTGTCAGCCACCCCACCCTGGCGTTGGCGCTCAGTCTTGGGATGCTCAACTCAATTAGATCCGCGTGCTAAGTACAACGCTTGGTGCAGATTATGGTTGTTGCGATCGACGCCGCGGTCTACGTAATCATCCAATGTCCAACCTCTCCTACGCAAAAAAATAACTGCTGAGAAATACGAATAATCGTGATCGCCACCTTCTAATTTTCCAGTGATCGCACGATATACTCGAACAAGAGCTCATCGGCTTCGTGAGATCGAATTAGGAAGAGTTCATTTAGCGCCCAGCTTGTAATCTTTTCGTCTTCCACCGGAACGCTGGAGACAAGGATGTGCTCCATCGCGTCAATTCTGCTGCCGAAACCATTTAAAACTTCCATCTTTCGGCGACAAAGCTCGATCAATTGCTGACGGTCCTTGCCGAATTTGAAACTGCTTATCGAGGTAACGATGGCGTCAAAATGCGCCCAATTTCCGCGACTACATAGTTCATCCGCGGCCCATTTACGCACCACCGTCGACTTCAAACCCAAACGATCTTCTTTTGCAAAATCGACGGTAGCCTTCAAGCCGTTCAACAGCAGTTGAATTTCTTGATCTTCAGTATTTGTTTCGGTCAACAAAGTCGCCCAATATACGCGGTGGGCAATGCCGCTCAGTTGTTGGCTATTTTTAAACTCGATTTTGCGTTGGGCGACATCCAAGAAATACTGCTTTAGTTCCGGCGCAGCGAGTTCTTCCAATTTTCGAAATACATAATGTTGCTCTCCCCATTGACCGTCCGAGGTTTCGGCATAGTGCACGAGTGAATCTAGCGCCGCGTGGTAGTCCTCGCCGCGCAGTGCCTCCTCGACCAGGCGGTCTACTTCTCTCATAATTTCCGACTTTCCCCCGAAGCTCAACGCATCCGAGGTGCCAGGAGTCAACAATGTGAATGTTAATACGAGAAGTGCGACCCCAAACTGCGCTGAGGTTTTGATGCGCTGATAGCTATTGCGGATAACGCCGACGGGGGAAATGCAAATTGCCATATTGAAACTATGTTATCGCGTATTTGAGTGTACGGGAACTACTCAAAGGCGATTCTATCGTAACCGAATTAGCGCCGCCCACCCTCTAAATCCGCTCCTTCAGCGCCGTCAGCCAGGCCACCCGGTCTTGGGCGCGGTCGATGTCGGCGTCGAGCCAGGCGCCGAAATGGCCGGGCTCATGGCCGTAGCGCGCCTTGGTGTCGGCGCGGCGCGTCTTGTCGGTGTTGCTAATCTTGATCAGGCGGTCGACCTGCTCGCGGGCGACCGCTGGTTCCAATACATGCAGAAACCGGAGTTTCAGGGCGAAGACGATGCGCGACAAATCATCGAGGGTGTTGCGCAGATTGGCGGTGAGCAGGTCGCGCAACTCGGTCTCACCGACGGCGGTGAGCCGCAGGGTGGCTTCGGCACCTTCCTCGCCTGATGTATCGGCTTCGATTAACCCCTCGGTGCGCAGCAGCTCGATTGAGGTGCCCATCATATCCAGCGACGGGCCGGACAGGCGGCCGGTGAAGGCGCGCACCGCACGGGCCAGTTCGGCATAGGTCATGGGCGCCAGGGTCAGCGTGCCCAGGGCGCAGAGCCGGATCACTTCGGTGGGGATTAACGTGCGGTCGGAATACACGTTGCTGGCGGGCTGTTGGCCGCCGCGCTAGGCGGCGGTACGCAGGTCGAGCCGGGCCCAAATATCCTGAAAGGCCGCGATCAGCCGGTCCATCGCCGCGTCGGTGTGCAGCGGGGTGGGGGTGAGGCGCAGCCGCTCGGTGCCCTTGGGCACGGTGGGATAGTTGATCGGCTGGACGTAGATATTGTGGCGGTCGAGCAGCTCGTCCGACGCGATCTTGCACAACCGCGCATCGCCGACCAGAACCGGCACGATATGGCATTCCGACGGCATCACCTCGATGCCGGCCTCGCGCAGCCGCCGCTTCAGGGTCGCGGCGCGTTCCTGATGGTGCTCGCGAATGTCGTTGCGCTCTTTCAAAATGCGGATCGCTGCTTGCGCCCCGGCGGCCAAGGCCGGCGGCAGGGAGGTTGTGAAGATGAAGCCGTTGCCGTTGGAGCGCACGAAGTCGATGAGGTTTTCCGATGCCGCGATATAGCCGCCCATCACCCCGAAGGCCTTACCCAAGGTACCTTGGATGATGTCGACCCGGTCCATCACGCCCTCGCGTTCGGCGACGCCGCCGCCGCGCGCGCCATACATGCCGACGGCATGGACTTCGTCGAGATAGGACAGCGCGTTATAGCGTTCGCACTGATCGAGGATTTCGGCGATCGGCGAAATATCGCCGTCCATGGAATAGACCGATTCAAAGGCGACGATCTTGGCCCGGTCGGGACCGGCCTGGCGCAGAATTTCTTCCAGATGGGCCACGTCGTTGTGGCGGAACACGGTCTTCTCCGACCGGCCGTGGCGAATGCCCTCGATCATCGAATTGTGGTTCAGCGCGTCGGAAATCACCAGGCAGTCGGGCAGATGCGAGGCCAGGGTCGACAGCGCCGTCCAGTTGGCCACATAGCCCGAGGTGAACAGTAGCGACGCGGGCTTGCCGTGCAGGTCGGCGAGTTCCTGTTCGAGCAGCACGTGATAATGGTTGGTGCCCGAGATATTGCGGGTGCCGCCGGCACCGGCGCCGCAGCGGTCGATGGCTTGGTGCATGGCCGCCAAAACGTCGGGATGCTGGCCGAAGCCGAGATAATCGTTGGAGCACCACACGGTGATGTCCTGGCGCTCGCCATTCACATAGCGGGTGGCGTTGGGAAAATCGCCGGCGGCGCGTTCCAGATCGGCGAATTCGCGATAGCGGCCCTCGGCGCGCAGCCCGCCTAAATTGTCGGCAAAAAACTTCTCGTACTGCATCAATGCCTCGCCACAACCGCTTCGACCGGCGGCTCTCCCATAATTATAGCCATCCGGGCTAATTTTGCCCACGGCGGCGGAGTGACGCACATAAAAGCGTGAAAACCGTCGGTTTCCATGCCTCTTGGTGCAATATATGTGCTTTCATGCATACATGAATACCGTTACCGCCTGTCGATGCCGGCCCTAAACAAGACCTTCCTTCTGGACATGCTCCCAGGTTTCGTCGAGCGCCTTGCCGGCGCGCTCCATCACCATGCCGATCTCGTCTTCGGAGATAATCAATGGCGGGCAAAATGCAACGCCGTCCGAGGGTAGCGCGCGCAGGATGACGCCATGCTCGTGGGCGCGCGCGTTCATAAAGGGTGCAACCTTCGATGCCGGATCGAACAGGCCTTTGTTTTCCTTGTCGGGGCAGAGTTCGAGCGCGCCGACCAGGCCGACGCCGCGCACCTCGCCCACCAGCGGATGATCGGCGAAGCTCTGCAGCCCGGCCTGGAACGCCGGCATGACGCTGCGCACTTGACCGATAGTGTCGCGCTCTTCGTAGATCTTTAGCGTCTCGAGCGCGACCGCTGCCGTCGCCGGGTGACCGGAATAGGTGTAGCCGGTATTCCACATGCCATACTTATCGCCACCGTCGCGCAGCACCTGATAAATCTCCTCGGTCATCATTACGCCGCCGATGGGCAAATAGGCCGACGACAGGGCCTTGGCGACTGAGATTAAATCGGGTTTCAGATCGTAGGTTTCGCAGGCGAACATATTGCCGGTACGGCCAAAGCCGGTGATCACCTCGTCGGCGATGAACAGCACGTCGTGCTTTTTCAACACCGCCTGGATTTTGGCGAAATAGGTCTTGGGCGGCGGGATGGCGCCGCCGGCGCCCATCACCGGCTCGGCGATGAAGGCGGCGACCGTCTCGGGGCCTTCGGCAACGATTAAATCATCCAGCTCTGTGGCGAGGCGCGTCGCGTAATCCTCTTCCGACTCGCCCTCTTGGCCATCGCGCCAATAATGCGCCTGCGACACATGGAGAAAGCGGTCGAGGGGAACGTCGAAACCCTTTTGCGCATATTCCACGCCGGTCAGGCTCGACGCCGCCACGGTAATGCCGTGATAGGCCTTTTTGCGGCCGATGATCTTCTTCTTTTCCGGCCGGCCCAGCGTGTTGTTGTAGTACCAGACGATCTTGACCTGGGTGTCGTTGGCTTCCGAACCGGAATTGGTGAAGAACACCTTGCTCATGCCTTCGGGAGCAATCGAGATCAGTTTTTCCGCCAGATTGATCGCGGTCTCGTTGGAGCGGTGGGTGAAGCCTTGCGTGTAGGACATCTGCAAGAGCTGGTCATAGGCCGCCTTGGCCAGGCGTTCTTCGCCATAGCCCAGCGAGGTACACCACAGGCCGGCCATGCCTTCGATATATTCCTTGCCCTGGTCGTCATAGACGAAAACGCCCTTGCCGCTATTGATGATCAGCGGGCCGTTTTCTTCATGGGCCTTCAGGTTGGTGTAGGGGTGCAAATAATAGGCGATATCGCGGGCAGCAGCGGAGTTGGGTGCGAAACGGGTGCGGTCTGAGGGGGCCATATCTAGGTTCTTCCACTCAATTGTTAGGACACTAAAGAAACTAAGCGCGCCCGCACCCGCGAGCAAGCCTCGAACCGCCGAGTTGTTAAC
>JABDJY010000018.1 GCA_013003285.1 Alphaproteobacteria bacterium
AACCAGCGCCGCCAGCGAGCCGGCCGCGCCGGCCTCGGTCGGTGTGAAAACGCCGCCATAGATGCCGCCCAACACAACGAGAACCAAGATCAACACCGGAACGATCTTGCTAACCAGGTCCACCCAGGTCAGATGCGCCCAGTCTTCGGCGGCAACATCGGCGGCCTCCTGCCCGCCCACGAAGTTGGGCACCAGATAGGCCAGGAAAAGAATGAGAATGGCATAGGCCACGGCAAGTAGGATGCCGGGAATGATACCGGCGATAAACATGTGCCCGACCGACTGTTCGGTGACGATGGCATAGATGATCAGCATGGCGCTGGGCGGGATCAACATGCCCAGCACCGACGACCCGGCGACCACGCCAACGGTAAAGCGTGTCTTGTAGCCGAAACGCCGCATCTCGGGTACGGCGACCCGGGTGAAGACAGACGCCGAGGCGATCGACGATCCGGTGATCGAGGCAAAAATGGCGTTGGCGGCGACCGTCGCGATACCCAACCCGCCACGAATACGGAAGAAGGCGAAGTTCGCCACTTCGTACACGTCTTTACCCAACCCGGTCTTACTGACGATCAGGCCCATTAAGGCAAACAGCGGGACGGCGGCAAAGACCAGCTCAGACACCGTATCGGCGATCGATTCTGACAGCAGGGCAACGGCGATATCGACATTGCCGCGGATAATCCACACGCCGAGGAACGATACCAGTCCCAGCGCCACGGGAATGTACAAGCCCATATAAATCAGCGCGACGATCAGCACGACCGACGCGATGCCTAGTTCAATTCCGTCCATGTCTGGGAAACCCCTTCCGGGCCTAGCGCGCGCTGCGCAGCAACGGCACCACGTGCCGCACCGCCATTTTAACGAATTGGAGCATCGTTACCGTACAACCGAGCACGATGATCGTCTTGATCGGCCACTCGGCAACCGTGAACAGGCCTTCCTCGCCCACGAAATAGTCGAAGCGCCACGCGTCGTACAATTCGGGAATGGCGCCATAAAGAACGATGGCGAAGAACAGCACCGACAGAAGATCGAAGACCGCGCCCAAGACATGGCCACCGCGCGGCGCCCGCGATTGTAGAAGCCCGTAGAAACCATCCGAGCGGGTCAACCGGCCCCGGCGCGTGGCATCGCCGAGCTGCATGAACACGATGCCGACAATCGACATCTCGACCAGTTCGTTCACCCCGTGAAAGGGATGATTAAACAAGGTGCGGCTGAACGCATCGGTGTCGATCAGCACCATGAGGATGAAGATCCACACCGAGCCGATCGTGTTCATCACGGTCAGAACCCGATCGAGCAAATCCTGAGGGGCGCCACCGGTTGGCGGCGCCCCTTCGGTTAGTTCCGTCATGTTTTCGAACCGTCGTTCCTATATCCGTCAGGAACCAAGCTCACGGTCCCAATGGCGTAGGATCGGCTGCTTATTCGCCCGCATGGTTTCCATGTAGGACTCAAGCACGACCTTACCCGGCAGGCCCTTTTTCTCCAGCGAGTTGACCCAATCCTGCGCAACGTTCGGCATGGTGCGGGCCCATTTTTCACGCTCAGCCTGGCTCATCTCGTGGATCGTGCCACCGTTTTCAACAAAAGCCTTGTAGCTCTTATCGGCCAGTTCGATCGCACCTTTACTGGTATGCTCACGGTAACCGATGGCGGCTTTCTGGATCACCGCACGAACTTCGTCGGGCAGATCCTTCCACGCGTCGGCATTCATGGTGATGGCCTTGGAGTTGGCCGTACCGAGATCGGCCCGCAACATATAGGGCGCCACTTCGTACATTTTCCGGCCAACAACCGATTCCGGCCATAACATGATGGCGTCGAGGACACCGGTTCCCAGCTTGTTATGGTAGGTCACCAGCGAGCCGGCGACACCGGCAGCTCCGAAGCCCTCGAGCCAACGCAAGTTCAGGCCCGCGCTACCGATCTTCAGCCCCTTCAGATCAGCCAATGAATTAACCGGCGTCTTAGAGAAAATCTGATAGGTGTCGAGCACCGCCAAGTTGGTCAGATAGACCTGATTAAACTTGGTGAATGCCGCTTTGAATTCGGGATGCTTATCCGCCAGGTCATCGACGGTTTGTGCCACCAGCTTCGGATCGTTGGTCACGAACGGGGTCGCATAGGCGACCAACTGTAACGGCACCTTGTCGGAATGGAACACCGTCGTCACGACACCGATGTCGCCGAGGCCCTTTTGCAGTCCGCCCAGCACGCCACGTACTTTGACGATCTGGCCCCATGCCTGGTTCCACTCGATTTCATAGTTGCCGGTCTCCGCAAGACCCTTGTCGATTTCCGGGATGTAGTAGTTAATAAAATCACGTACCCACAACGACTTCGGCGAATAGCCATCAATCGCGGTGATCTTGATTGTCTCGGCGGCACTTGCTGGCGCCTGCAATAATGCGACCGACGCAACGGTCGCACTCAGTAAAGTGATAGCCTTGGGAAGTGCTATTTTGCTGAATTTCATCGTATCCTCCGCTTGGATTCCGATAGCATTAGTTTGAATCGTGCGTCTATCGGTTATGAATCGATAGAATTCCAAAACGGTGTCATAGTCAATAGAATTTGGAAATTATTGGCCGGTTAGACTAAAGTAGGAATACAATAAGAGCCGGAGGCAAGGGAGCCATATAATGGTCGACGAAGCGCAGCTTGATGAACCCAAGAAGGTCACCAGCACGACGGTGGCATCATCGGTCTACGATCAGTTACGGCTGGATATATTGACCGGCGATTTGCGGCCCGGCGAAAAATTGCGCTCTGAATTTCTACGCGACCGGTACCAGGCCGGCATAAGCCCGGTGCGCGAAGCTCTCAACCGGTTGGCGACCGAACGCCTGGTCTGCCGAGAGGATCAACGGGGCTTTCATGTCGCCGGGGTCAGCAAGGCCGGCTTGGTCGAATTGACCAAGACCCGATGCTGGGTCGAGGAAATCGCCCTGCGCGAATCCATCGAACAAGGCGACGACGGGTGGGAAGAGCAAATCGTCCTGGCCTTCCATCGGCTCTCGCGGACGCCGCGCTCGTCTGATGATTTGACCTACGCCTTCAACGCCAAATGGGAAGGGTTGCATCGCGATTTCCACACCGCCCTTATCGCCAATTGCGGCTCCCACTGGCTTTTGGATTTCTGTCTTCAGTTGATCGACCAAGCCGATCGCTATCGCCAACTTGCCGCCACCGTGAGTTATCCCAAGCGCAACGAGCGCAATGAACATCAAGATTTGATGGAGGCGGTGCTTGCGCGCGACACCGATCGTGCCGTAGCGCTACAATGCGCCCATATCCACAAGACTGCCGATATCGTCCTCGACGCCAATCTGAGTTTTCTGCCCGACGAAATCGGCCCGGCAGATCCGGGCCGCTGCTAGCGAATTGATCTTTCTCCACGCCCCTGCTTTTTATTCCATATATCTTCCGCCTGCCCCGTCAACCGCGTACACTGGCCCGGATTTATCTGGGGAGAGAGACGTGAAACCGGCACCTTTCGCTTACGTGCGCGCCCGTTCGCTCGATGCGGTTTTCGATCTGCTGGACGAGCATGGCGACGACGCCCGCATTCTCGCTGGCGGTCAGAGCCTGATGGCGACCTTAAATATGCGCCTGTCGGCGCCGGAAGTGCTAATCGACATAAATCATATCGACGGCCTGTCTGGTATCGAAGTCAATAACGGCAAAGTTCGAATTGGCGCTTTGACTCGCCATAACGCGATTGCCGCCTCGCCGATCATTGCCGAGCACGCGCCCCTCATCGCCCAGGCCATGCCCCATATCGCCCATCAGGCAATCCGTAACCGCGGCACATTCGGCGGCAGCATCGCCTTTGCCGATCCGGCAGCCGAACTCCCCGCCGTATCGCGGGCTGTCGGCGCCGACTTTATCCTGCAAGGCCGAAACGGCACCCGCACCGTTGCGGCGAACGATTTCTTTCTGGGCCTGTTCGAGACCGCACGGGAGCCGGAGGAGGTTCTGGTCGCTGCCGAAATTCCCGTCATTCCGGCAAATGAGAAAACCGCGTTTACCGAATTGGCGCGCCGGCATGGCGACTATGCCATCATGGGCGTGGCGGCGCAGGGTAGTGCAGACGGCGGCAATTTCAGCAATATACGCCTCGCCTTCTTCGGTGCTGGCGACCGACCGATTCTGGCGCAAGCGGCGAACGCCGCCCTCGAAGGTCAGCCTTATTCGGACGCTACAGTGGCCGCCGCCCAAGAGGCGCTTGGCGCGGATTTGGATCCGATGGACGATCTCAACGGGCCGCCGGAAATGAAGATGCATTTGGCCCGTGTCGTCACCGCGCGCGTTTTGGCCGAACTGGCGAGTTAAGGAGTAAACGGAATTACCATGGACAAGAACGTCGATATCAGCCTCACCGTGAACGGCCAGGAAGTCACGCGGCGCGTGCCGGCCCGCACCAATCTGGTCGATTTCGTGCGCTACGAGTTGGAGCTTACCGGCAGCCATGTGGGCTGCGAGCACGGCGTGTGTGGCGCCTGCACCATCCGGGTCGACGGCGCTATCGTGCGCGGCTGCCTCATGCTGGCAGCGCAAGCCGACGGCGCCACGGTGGAGACCATCGAGGGTGTATCCGAAAGCACCGAAATCGCCGACCTGCAGAAGGCTTTTCATGAGCGCAACGCGCTACAGTGCGGATTTTGCACCCCGGGCTTTCTGTTAACGGCGCAGGAACTGCTATCGCAGAATCCGTCGCCGTCGCGCGACGAGATCCGCGAGTTCATTTCCGGCAACTATTGCCGCTGCACCGGCTACCAAGCCATCGTCGATGCTATCGAGCGGGTTGCCGGCGAACGGCAAGCTGCCGGGTAGCCCAACCGCTTTCGAGCCTATTCGGCCGCCTCGACGATAAAACCATTCTCGTCGAGTTTCAGCCCTGTCGCCGTTGCCCGGTCGAGCACCGACTGGGCCCAGTCCACATGGCCGCTATCGGTGCCACCGACGATCCCGATCATGAAGGCATGCTCGTCGCCAGCGTTGCGAAAGCCGCGCAGAACGCCCGGCGGTACCGAGACGCAATCCAACGGCCCAAGAATAACCTCTTCCTGTTCGTCGCCCTCGTTCCAATAGATCGCCCAGGTGCCGGTGAAGGGAATAAACACCTCGACCGTGGGATGGGAATGTAAGGCTGCACCCTTACCGGGTTCGGCACCGATATAGGCAATATTGAAATCCTGAGCGTCGGTAATCGCCGGCGTGGTTTCCGGGTCTTCAGAGACCCCTGGACCGATGACGCTATAGAGATCGCGCTCATGTTCGGGCAGGCGCGTATCCACGAACATTTGCGGATTGGGCTTCAGTTCGTTCCACGTTGCCACCCGTTCCAGCATATCGGCCTTTTTCATGACCTTGATTTCACCCATGACTTTCCTCCATCATCTGCGTTTTTGGCAAAATAAACGAAAAACGGCGGCGTGCCGATACCGACACGCCGCCGCATTATTTCACTCGATAGCAGCTTCGTCAGCGCCAATCAAAACCGATCTGATGGTTGAAATTGATACCGGTACTCCAGGTAATCGGCTCGGTTGCCAACCCGGGCAAGACCCAAACCATGCCGAGTACGAGCAGAATCAATATCCAATAGGGGACTGAGCCAACAAAGACCTCCGATAACTGCACGGATTTATCCTCCACCGACCCCTTCACGGCGTAGACCAGCAAGCCGACCGGCGGTGTCAGCAGGCCTGCCTCGATGGCCAGAATCCCCATAATGGCGAAGGCATATTCGTTGTAGCCAAAGCTTTGCGCGATCGGCCAGAAGATCGGCACGGTCAGCAAGATGATCGAGCCTGAGTCGAGCAGCATACCGAGAATCAGCCAGATGATGATCATCATGAAAATCGCCATATTGGGATCGAAACCCGAGCCGGTGATGGTGTCAGTGATCAGGCCGACGATGCCGCCCGTGGTCAAGAGACGCGCATACATCTGGGCGGTCAGCAGCAGGAATAGGATCGGCGCGATGACCTTACCGGAGTCGATAATCGATTCACGGATGCCGTCCCAACGTACACCCTTGATGAGGGCCAGGATCAACCCGCCCAAGGCGCCGATGGCCGCAGCTTCCGACGGGGTCGTAAATCCGCCCCATATGGTGCCCAAGACCACAAAAATCAGTGCGATGACGCCGCCGCCGCTGATGATTTCCTGCAGGGTCAGTTTATCGGCGCCTGATGCCTCGGTCGACGGCGCCACGTCCGGCCAGACCATCGCTGTGCCCGAGCTGTAGATCGCCATCAGCGAGGCCAAGATAATACCCGGCAGGATACCGGCTAAGAACAAGAAGCCGATGGAGATTTCGGTGACAATGCCCCAGATGATGAGCAACACGCTGGGCGGAATGAGCATGCCCAGACACGCACTGCCGGCGACCGAACCCAGGGCGAATTTTCGGCTGTAGCCGGCATTGATCATTTCCGGATAGGCCAACCGCGAGAACGCGGCGGCGGAAGCCAGGCTGGTACCCGTGACAGCGGCGAAAATCGCATTACCGGCGACCGTGGCCACCGCCAATCGCCCCGGAATACGTTTCAAGGCGAAATTCATGACCCGGTACAAATCGCCGGCGCATCCCGATCTGCTGACGAACTCGCCCATCAACACAAACAGCGGGATGACCGCAAACACGAAATTTCGCAGGGCGAAGAACGAGGTGCTGCCGACCTGTCCGGCCGCAAGCTCATAGGTTCCGAACATCATCCAGGTACCGACAAGCGCCGTGATACCCAAAGAGATGCCGATGTGAATGCCGATCACGACCATTACGATCAGTGCGATCAGCATCAAAACTACGACTGTTGTCGGATCCATATTCCTAACGTTCCCCTGCTAGATGCGCCGTCGCGCGAAGACCCGCGCGCTAGATACCTTTATTTTTACTTAGAGCGGATGCTCGATTTTTACGCCTTCGATGCTGTCCTCGCCGTCATCCATGACCGGCCGCGTGCCGAAGATCGCGTGCCAACCCAGGATCACATAGGCGATCAGCGATATGCCGGCGAATATCACAAGCAATGTGCGAACCGGATAAATCGGAACCCGGATCGAACCCTCGCCTTCGCGCTCATCAACTTCCCAACCGATGAGCATATCTTGCCAACCACCCAAGGCAATCGAGTAAAAGAACCAAATGCCGAGAAGCGCCACGACAACATCGATCGTGCGTTGTCCGTAATCACCTAGATTTTGATAGATCACCGCGGTGCGCAGATGAGCGCCGCGATAGATCGTATAGGGCATTTGCAGGAAGAGAATCGACACCATCGAATTGGCGACGATCTCGATCGTGCCGTCGAAGGGAGAGTTGAAGAAAGCGCGTCCGGTTATGTCGTACAGAATGAGAAAGGCGAGCGCCAACGCCCAGAAGGCAGCGATCGTACTGCACACACGGGTGACGCTGTTGAAAATATTGTCGACCATTCTTGTCCCTCCCAGGACTTCGTCTCACGCTACCTTCAATCTGCGCACGGAAACGACGACGCAGATATTCCCCCAACCGCCGTGCAACCAACGAAAGGCAGCAGCGAACCTAGCAGAATCGCGACCAGTGTAAACTCTTACTATTCTATTTTTCGCGCAAACTATTGCGCCACTGCGCCTCATGTGGCTCACTTTCTGGTGATGCAGACAGCAGAATCGTCTGCCAAATCCCTCGGTATTGATGCATTCGACGGCCGCCCCTGGAGCTGTAATAGCGGCAAAAAAAATTAGCGGCTGGCTAGCCTAGATTTTTTGTCGGAATCCTGCTCTCTTGCCGCCACTTTGGCGGTTACTTTCGCGACCGCTGCTTAACGTCCCGCAATGGGCCGAGAGCGCGAAGTTAACGTCTATCTAAAGGGAGACAACACGTGAATTTTCGTAATAGTTTGATCAGCTATGCCGCTGCAGGTGCGATCACTGCCGGCATGGTGCTTTCCGCTTCGACGGCGAGCGCCGATAGCTTTACCTTGCGCATCGCCGCAGGCCATCCGGCGCCGCCGTTGGCTACGGTCAACCAACTTCAAAAGACATTCGTGCCGAACGTCACCAAGCGCGTGGCCGCGGAAACGGACCACACCGTCCGTTTCATCGAAGGTTATGGCGGCACCATCGCCAACCTGTTTGAAGTCCTCGAATCGACTCAGAAGGGGCTCGTCGACATTGGCGCCATGTGTTCATGCTTCGAGCCGACGAAGTTATTCGCCCACAACATCAACTACTTCACACCGTTCGTATCGGGCGACCCCCGTATCATGGGTCCGACAACCCGTCAGATTCATAAGGAATTCTCCTATTTCTCTGAGGTCTTCGATAAGTTCGACCAGCTCTATCTGGGCGGCGGTGCGTTCGACGATTATGGCCTGGGCACCAAGTTCCCCTGGACCAAAATGTCAGAGCTCAAAGGCGTTAAGATCGGCGCTGCCGGTCCGAACCTGCCGTGGCTCGATTATGCCGGTGCCTCCAAGGTCCAGACCAACCTGAATGAAGTCTACAACGCTCTGCAGTCGGGCGTATTTGACGGCGTTGTCATTTTCCCGGCGCCGTATTTCGGCTTCAAGTTCGGCGAAGTGGCTAAGTACTACACTACCATGGGCTGGGGTTCGGTTGCCGCTTACCCTGTATCGGTCAATAAAAAGACCTGGGCCAAACTTCCCGACGCGGTGAAGACGATCATCAACGAAGAGATGCGCGTCTATGAAAGTGCCGTCGAAGCGGAAGGTTTCGCCAAATACACCTCTTCGCTTGAGAAACTCAAAGAACAGGGTGTCACGGTGCGCGATCTAGGTGATGTCGAGCGTCAGAAAATGGCCATTGCCATTGAGCCTTGGGTCAACCAAAAGGCCGGCGAATACGAAGCCCTCGGCTTTCCCGGGAAGGAATCCTTCCGCCGTCTGATCGCCGTCGCCAAGGAAAACGGCGCGACGCCGGTTCACGATTACGACATCAAATAATCATCACTACACTTTTTTTGAATTGGGGCGGTCCGGCGTACGGATCGCCCTTTTTTTATGATAAATCAGCTACTTATCAATAGTTCTAGCACGGACTGGCAATCACGAGCATTTGTCCGACGCCCTGTACTGTCTTCACAAGCGCCACATTAACGTCCATGCTGCGCCGCATCTAAGCCACAGTATGTATTCAGGCTAAACTGTCACGTTGAATTGGGACAAACTGGGAGGAATACAGTGAAGTTACTTAACACATTAACACGCGGAACCCTGTTCGCAGGGGCCGCCCTGATCGGGCTATCGGCCGTACACGCACCGGTCCAAGCCGATAGCTTTACCTTGCGCATCGCCGCCGGCCATCCGGCGCCGCCGCTATCACCTGTAAACCAACTGCAGAAAACCTTCGTGCCGAACGTCACAAAGCGCGTTGCAGCTGAAACGGACCACACCGTTCGTTTCATCGAGGGTTATGGCGGCACTATCGCCAACCTGTTCGAAGTTCTCGAATCGACACAGAAGGGTCTCGTCGATATCGGCGCCATGTGCTCGTGCTTCGAACCGACCAAGCTGTTCGTCCACAACATCAACTACTTCACACCCTTCATCTCTGGCGATCCGAACATCATGGGCCCGGCAACCCGCCAGGTACTCGGTGAATTCGACTACTTCCAAGAGACCTTCCAGAAGTTCGGCCAGACCTTTTTAGGCACCGGCGCGTTCGACGATTATGGCCTGGGTACGAAGTTCCCCTGGACCAAAATGTCAGAACTCAAGGGTGTGAAGATCGGCGCTGCCGGTCCGAACCTGCCGTGGCTCGATTTTGCCGGCGCGTCCAAGGTCCAGACCAACCTGAACGAAGTCTATAACGC
>JABDJY010000029.1 GCA_013003285.1 Alphaproteobacteria bacterium
TCTTGGAAAAGTTTTTCCGGAATCGGGCCGAATCTTTCGGCCCTTTTTACGAAACGACATTCCTGTTCTCCATGCTTAAGGTTTGGAAACACGGAGAAGATCACCGGCCAGTCGCGAGCCCATTTCAAATCTAATTGGCAGGGCTGGGTCTGCGATGGAAAGCGCGAGAGCACACAGGTCGAAAAATTGAGTTGGTTGAGAATCAAGGTGACGAAACGAGCAATGGTGTTGAGGTTGAGCCCAATAAGATCCGGGCTGCCGAATATGTGCGTATGTCGACCGAACACCAGAGGTATTCGACAGAGAATCAGTCCGATGCACTTCGCGCTTACGCGAAACGCCATAATATGGAGATCGTCCAAACCTATTCTGATGCGGGAAAGAGTGGCCTCAAAATCGAGGGCCGTGACGCGCTGAGGCAGCTGATCAATGACGTCGAAGGTGGCGAGACCAATTTCGATGTAATTTTGGTTTATGACATCAGCCGATGGGGCCGGTTCCAGGACGCCGACGAAAGCGCCTATTACGAGTACATATGCCGCCGCAGTGGGATTTCCGTTCATTACTGCGCCGAACAATTCGACAATGATGGTAGTCCCGTCTCGACGATCGTCAAAGGCGTCAAACGCGCCATGGCGGGTGAATACAGCCGCGAGCTATCAGCCAAGGTCTTTGCGGGTCAATGTCGACTAATCGAGTTGGGGTACCGGCAAGGCGGTATGGCTGGCTACGGATTACGCCGGATGCGTATTGATCAAAACGGTGTTCCCCAGGGCATTCTCCAATTTGGCGAGCACAAAAGCCTGCAAACCGATCGTGTGATCCTTGTCCCTGGCCCGGACGAAGAGGTCGGGAACATTAGGTGGATGTACCGCCAGTTCGTCGACAGTGGAAAGGTCGAGAGCGAGATAGCCTTATTACTCAACGAGCGCGGCGTGGTGACTGATCTTGGTCGCCCTTGGAGTCGGGGAACCGTTCATCAGGTTTTGACCAACGAAAAGTACATCGGCAACAACGTTTATAATCGTCGATCTTTCAAATTGAAGAAGAAACGGGTCGAAAACAGTCCGGAAATGTGGTTTCGGGCTGACAATGCATTCGAGGCGGTTGTCGATCCACAAATTTTCTTCACAGCCCAAGGAATGATCCGGGAGCGCAATCGACGGTTCTCGGATGAGGAGATGCTCGAGCGTCTCAGGCGCCTGTTCGACCACCATGGCTATTTGTCCGGCCTCATCATTGATGAGACCGAGAACATGCCCTCGAGCGGTTCGTACCAGCGCCGCTTTAGCAGTTTGATTCGGGCTTATGAATTGGTTGGGTTCACGCCGGACCGAGACTATCGCTACATCGAAATCAACCGTGGGCTTCGCCGATTACATGGCGAGGTTGTAACGGACACGATCGCCGCGATCGAAGGTCTGGGCGGACGGATTATCCGAAGCCCGGCGACCGATCTGCTGACCGTGAATGGCGAGTTTACGGCTTCCATCGTTATCGCCCGCTGCCAGCAGACGCCCGCCGGTTCGCTGCGCTGGAAAATCCGTCTCGACACGGGGTTGGCGCCGGACATCACCGTCGCCCTTCGCATGAACGAGGCGAATGATGCCCCAATCGATTACTACCTGCTGCCGCTGTTCGAGATGACGGCGGGCCGAATTCGATTAGCCGAAGAGAACGGCCTCATGCTCGATGCCTTTCGGTTCGACTCCCTGGAGTTCTTCTTCGTTATGGCGGAGCGCGTCAGGATTACGGAGATTGCGATATGACGGACGCACAGGAAACCATCACCGTCGAAATGATCCCGGTGGAGAAGATCGCGGTCATCAATCCACGCATTCGGAACCGGAAAGTCTTTCGCCAAATCGTCGATAGCATCTCGAAGGTCGGCCTCAAGAAGCCGATCACCGTCAGCCGACACGTCAATGGCGATGACGAAGCGCTCTACCAGCTCGTCTGTGGCCAAGGCCGATTGGAGGCTTTCATCGCTCTGGGAGCGCGCGAGATCCCGGCCATCGTCGTCGACGTCAGCGAGGAGGACAGCCTGATCATGAGTCTGGTTGAAAACCTTGCGCGTCGTCAGCACCGCCCCCTGGAGCTGCTCCACGATATCGGCGAGCTCGGCAAGCGCGGATATTCCGATAAGGAAATCGCCGCTAAGACGGGTCTCTCGTATGAATACGTCCATTCGATGCGCCATCTCCTCGACGAGGGCGAGGAACGGCTCTTGACCGCGGTCGAGACCGGACAGATTCCGGTCAGTGTCGCCATCGACATTGCGGAAGCCGACGAGGACGGCGTTCAGGAAGCGCTCGCTCAGGCCTATCAGGACGGTCTGTTGCGCGGCAAGAAGCTGCTAATCGCCAAGCGCTTGGTCGAGCAACGACAGAGACGCGGGAAATCTGTCAAGGGCAGAGGTTCTGGGACGCCACGCTCGCGGATTTCGTCTGAAGCGCTCGTCCGTGCTTACGAAAGAGAGGCGGACCGCCAGCGCCTGATGATCAAGAAGGCCGAGGTTGCCCAGAATCGGCTGCTCTTCGTCGTCGAGGCTATGCGACAGCTGCTCACCGATGAGAACTTTATGACCCTGTTGCGCGCCGAAGGCTTGGCGACCATGCCCCGCCCGTTGGCCGATCTGATCGCTGCCCGGGACGCGCGATAGTCGTGGCGAAAAAGGTCGGCATAGCGTTCGAGCCCGAGAGCATCTTCATCGAGTTCGCCGATATCCTTCCCGTGAAGCAGCTTCAGAAGCGCGTCAAAAAGACCAAGAAATATCTCCAGATAGCCGCCTCGATCCGGGAGGTTGGGATAATCGAGCCGCCCGTCGTCGTTCGGGATCGCAACAAACGGGGCAAGTTCCTGTTGCTCGATGGGCATCTGCGGATCGAGGTCCTGAAGGAGGACGGCGCCCCGGGGGTGAACTGTCTCGTAGCTACCGAAGATGAGGCCTTCACCTACAACAAGCGCATCAACAGGCTGGCGACGATTCAGGAACACAAGATGATCCTGAAGGCGGTTGAAGGTGGTGTTCCCGAAGAACGGATCGCCAAGGCGTTGGACATTAACGTCTCGAGCATTCGTCAGAAGCGCTCCCTCCTCGAAGGCATCTGCCCCGAGACAGCCGAGCTTCTAAAGGACAAGCATTGCCCACTAAACACGTTCCATTCGCTCAGGAAAATGAATCCCCTGCGGCAAATCGAAGTCGCCGAGCTGATGATTGCCATGGACAATTACTCGGTCAGCTACTCCAAGGCGCTCTTGGCCGCGACACCCCAGGGTCAGCTCATCGATTCAGACAAGCCGAAGAGCTTCAAAGGGATCTCTGCCCAGCAGATCGCACAGATGGAGACCGAGATGGCCAAGCTCCAGCGAGAAATGAAGCTGATCGAGGATAGCTACGGCCCCGACCACCTCAATCTGGTTCTGGCGCGCGGCTATCTCGTCACGCTTGTCGAGAACGAGGAGGTGTCGCGCTATCTCGCGCAGAACCACGGTGAGATCCTTAGCGAATTCAGGCGGATTTCGGAGGTGGTCTCGATGGGAACGAGAGAACAATCGTAGTTCGGTGATTGTTTGGTTTGGCATGCGCCAGATGTCGTGCGGGGGCAACTGGCCAGCCACTAATGGGGATCGGGACCCGATAAGCGCCGGGAGCGCCGGAGAAGCCGTCGGCAGGGACGGATCAATGGCGAGGTGGGAATGTCGGCGAACCCGATCGGTGCCCACTAGGCCGGCCGTCATAGGGTCGGCTGCCGGGAATACCGAGAGACGGTATTCTCTAGTTGCTGGGTTTGGCGTGCCAGGGTCAGGATTGGCGAATGGTGCCACGTGACCTTGGCACGCCTCCCCCATTCCCAAGGTTTTTTTAACGCTAACAATGCCCTGACTACGCCTACCCGACCGCATATTTTCAGGTTTTTGCGGTTTCAAGTCTTAATGGGTGAAAATGGGTGGATTTATGGATGGATTCATGTCATTTATTATTGGGTGGAAATAGGTGGAATTATGGGTGACGCGCTGAAAACCGATACCATAAGGATCACGACTGACATCCTTAAACTCATCACCGAGATCGATGAGTTTAAGGGGGCGTGGCGTGCGATCGGCCGAATTTCCCCTGAGAGCTTGTCGAACCTGCGTCGCGTAGCGACGATTGAAAGCATCGGGTCATCGACGCGAATCGAGGGTGCGCAGCTGAGCGACCGCGAGATCGAGCAGCTTTTGTCCAACATCGATATAAAGTCCTTCGCCACGCGCGACGAACAGGAAGTCGCGGGCTATGCCGAAGTGATGGAGGCTGTATTCAAACACTGGGATGTGCTGGAGCTCACCGAGAACCATATTTGGCAGCTACACCGCGATCTGTTGATCCACTCAGCCAAAGATGAGCGCCATCGAGGTGCATACAAAACACTACCCAATAATGTTGAAGCGTTTGGCCCCGACGGTGAGAGCCTCGGTATCATCTTTGAGACCGCAACACCGTTCGATACTCCGCGCCTTATGACGGAGTTGGTCGGTTGGGCGCGTCTGAATTTCGAGAACGGAGAACTGCATCCGCTGTTGGTGGTTGCGATATTTGTGGTTGTCTTTCTGCAAATTCATCCGTTCCAGGATGGCAACGGCCGATTGTCTCGCATCCTGACAACGCTGCTCCTTCTTCGGGCCGGATACACATATGTGCCCTATAGTTCCCTCGAGAGCGTCGTCGAAGCGACCAAAGATTCCTATTACATTGCGCTGCGCCAGACCCAGGAGACGATCCGAACTGAAACACCGAATTGGCAACCGTGGATCACTTATTTCCTGGGGACTTTACGTACGCAAAAGAATCGCCTTGAGAAACGTATCGAGCGCGAACGACTGATCCTCGGTGATCTGCCGGAACTCTCGAGCCAGATCCTGGAACTCGCGCGCGAGCAAGGGCGCGTGTCCACAGGAGATGTTGTCAGGGCGACTGGCCGAAGCCGGAACACGATTAAGGATCATATGAAGACGCTCGTTTCAGCGGGCCACCTAATCCGACATGGGAAAGCGCGAGGCACGTGGTATTCGCTTACCTAAGCCGCGAGTGCGGGTCCCGAATTAGTACCCGCGTACCCAGTCGATGACGTTCTCCAGCGGTCGGCCGTCCCGATAGGCTTTGAGGTTGTGGCAGAACACATCCATATATCGAGATCTTAGGGGTACGTCGGCACCGGCCGAGACATGCGGTGTGATCAGGACGAGCGGGTCCTTCCATAACCGCTCATCGGGCGGGCCTTCGAACTCGCCGACATAAACCTCGAGTGCGACCCCGCGTAGCTGGCCGGTAGCCAGAGCCGCGATCAGGGCGGCTTCGTCGATGATCTCGCCTCGCGCCACGTTAACCAGTACCGCACCGGGCTTCATCGCCGCAAATGCCATCTTCCCGATCAACCCTTCGGTTTCCGGCGTCCATTGGCAACAGATCGCGACGAAGTCGGCAGCACCGAGAAGATCGAAGAGCCCGTCCGGCCCGCGGATTTCCTCAAACCCCTCCGGCAGATCACCACCGGTACTGCGGCGTGTGCCAACCACCCGCATCCCGAGCGCTGCCGCCAGCCTTCCGACTTCTTGCCCGATCCCACCTGCACCAACGATGCAGGCCGTCTTGCCGGACAGCTGAACCGGCCGGTAGGCGCCCTTGTCGAAGCGCTGCTTGAGGCGGTCTTCGGCGGCGCGGTGCAGCCCTCGCGCGAAATGAAGAAAGGCACCGATATTCTGCCATTGGCAGGTTGGCCGCATATCCGCGAGACGAAGTGACCGTGATCTCGCTGTCCCAAAGGTCGCCAGCCTTTTGATTGCTTGCCCTAGCCGGTCGTTGATGCACCCATTTAAG
>JABDJY010000031.1 GCA_013003285.1 Alphaproteobacteria bacterium
CTACCGCAAGATCGATATTTTCCAGCGGATAGCCCTCCGGGTTGGCCTCCTCGGGCCGGTACATGGTTTTAAACGCCGCACGCTCGGCCGGTCCCGGCGGCGCCATCTCGGTGTAGGGAACCCGGCGCGATTCACCGGTGAGGACCCGTTCATTGCTGTCGGCGGCGAGTTCCACCTGCAAGTCGGCCCATTCTTCGTCGGTGCGTTTGCTCTTCATCCAGCGTTCGCCATTGCCCGGCGCTCCGATGGTGACGATGCATTTCACCTGTGGGTCGAGGGCCGCCGCCTTAATCGACGCGCCACCGCCATGGCTCAGCCCCATGATCGCCACCCGGCTGGGGTCGACCTCGGGGCGTTGGCGCAGATAGACCAACGCCGACAGAATATCACGGACTTGGCCTTCCGGGTCGGCGCGCAGGCGGATGCCTTCGCTATCGCCGAAGCCACGATGGTAAAAATCCAGCGCGTGATAACCGGCGCCGTTCAGCTCGCGCACGAAAGGCGGCATATAGGTTTCCTTGCGGCCGGTATAACCATGCACGCAGACGACCGCCGGCGCCAAACCCTCACCCGGCGCGGCGCTGAATTGGCCGGACAAACGCAGACCATCGCTGTAGAAACTAACCTGTTGCGTCATCGGGCGACCTTTTGAAGAGGATAATATGAGCGGGATTACCGTTGCCGACGGGCAGGACATTATCGATACGAAAATGGCGCCCCTGGTCAAGGAATTAAACATTCGCGTTGAAGAAACCAGCGCCACCGGCGCGGTTCTGCGCATGCCTTACGGCGACTATTTGGCGCGCCATGGCGGCGTCATTTCAGGCCAGTCAATGCTAGCCTTCGCCGATTCAGCCATGGTGGTGGTGATCGCCTCGGCCATCGGCGGCTACCGCAACATGGCCACCGTCGACATGACCACCAGCTTCATGAACGCCGCTCGCAACACCGACCTAATCGGCCGCGGCGAGATCGTCAAAGCCGGCAAACGTATGGTGTTCGGCCAGTTCCGTCTGGAAGATGCCGCGACCGGCGAACCGGTCGCGAACATCTGGACGACTTGGATGCTGCTCTAAATCAGCGATCTTCGAAGTTCGACCAAGAACAGGCTGATATCCGGCACCAGGATGATCAGGATCAACACCAACAGCATGGTCAACGCGAAGGGCGCCGCGCCGATAAAGATATCGGCAAGCGAGATATCGTCGCGGTCGAGCGAACTCTTGATGACATAGACCGCCAGGCCCAGCGGTGGCGTCAGCAAACCGATCTCAACAGCAATGATCGTCACGATGCCGAACCACACCAGATCGACATCGAACGGCGCCAACACCACCAGGAACAGCGGCACGGTGATCAGCATGATCGAGACTGAATCGATGATCGTGCCGAGCACCAGCACGATGACCACATACATAAACAGCAACAACCCAAAGCTCGCGTCCAAGCCCCCAATCCAATCACCAAGCTGGGTCGGCAAGCCGGTGATGCCGAGCATGCGGCTATACATGCTGGCAGCGATGATCAGGAACAGCAGTGTCGCCGAGATGTGACCGGTCTCAACCAGAATGTCCCACAAGCGCCGCCAGGTCAGAGTTCGCCGCGCTAACGCGAAGAGAAAAGCCACGAACGCGCCCGCCGCACCCGCTTCGGTCGGCGTGTAGAACCCGGCATAAATCCCGCCGAGCACGACCATGATAAGAACGAAGATCGGAAAGCCCTTGGAGAACAACTCCCTTCCCGACAAGGTATGATCATCCTCGCCCGGCTTGTCGGTAAACGTTTCCGGAACCGCGACGGAATTGGGGAAGCCATAGGCCATGATCGCGATCAGCGCACAATAAGCAGCGGTCAGAACTAGACCCGGGCCGACCCCGGCGATGAACAAATCGCCGACGGATTCTTCCGCGATCAACGCATAGATGATCAGTAGAATACTGGGGGGGATTAACATGCCGAGTACAGACGAACCGGCGACAGTGCCAACGGCGAACCGGCCCTTATAACCATAGCGCAGCATTTCCGGCACCGAGATACGCGAAAACACCGTCGCAGACGCGATCGATACGCCGGTAATGGCAGCGAAAATCGCGTTTGCCACAACCGTCGCCATACCGAGTCCGCCCCGAACCCGGTAAAGGAAACTATGCGCTATGTCATAGGTATCTTTACCCATACCAGCGGCGCTAACGAGGAGCCCCATCAACACGAACAATGGAATCACGCCGAACAGAAAATTGCCGACAGTCTTTGCCGAGGCAAGCCACAACAAGCTGACCGCAATGTTGACATTGTCCTTGGCGATCCAGACGCCAACGAACGAGATTAACGCCAGCACGATCGGCACATACATGCCGATGTAAATGAGGACCAGCATCGCCACAATCGAGGCGACACCAATTTCCAAACCGGTCATTTCAGCGCCTCCTCGATCACCGCGACTTCGACGTCGACTGCCTCTTCATGTTCAAGCGGCGGCTTACCCATCAGGCCGCGAATATTGTCGAGGGCCATTAAGGCGAATTGGATTGCCAGCATGGAACAGCCGATCACCAGGATCAGGCGCTGCGGCCATTCGGGGAAGGTGAAAACACCGGCATTGCCGATGAAATGGCCGCCTTCATAGGCCTGGATCCATTTCGGCCAACCACCTTTGACAATGGCGACCATCAGCCCAATACCAGCTAAACTGAAAATAATGCCCATGACATGGCCGACCGGCGGGAACCGCCGCAGGATGGTGGAATAGAGTGCATCCGAGCGGGTCATGCGGCCGACCTTCAACGTGTGGGTCAGTTGCAGATAGACGATGATGACGATGGAGATCTCGACGATCTCGGTCACCCCGCTAATCGGTGCGCCGAAGACAAAGCGCAAAAATATGTCGGTGGTGATCAGCGCCATCATGACGAAGATCCATCCCGATGCCGCTCCGTTGGCAACAACGACAATCAAATCGAAGAGTCGCCGCAGCATATCGAGGAATTTTATGATTGCAGTCACAGAGATATGGGAGTCGCCTTGCGGCGACTCCCCTCACCTATTCTTTGTTTATTCCGGGTGAAACGAACACCTAGGAAAAGAACGCTAGGTTCAGTCCGGACTATTCGCGATCCCAATGACGCGCGATCGGCTGATTAGCCGCCCGCATTTCATCCATCCAGGCTTTGAGGATCTCGGTGCCGGGCTGACCCGCCTTGTTGCGTGCCTCAGCCCACTGCTTGCCAAGCGGCGGCAACGCCTGAGCCCACTGGTTCCGCTCCTCGACGGAGGCCGTCGTCACCTTGGTTCCGAATTCGGCTTCGCAACGTGCAACACCGGAAGTCGCGCCATCATTGACCCGCTTCACGTTCTCGGCCACCCACGCAGGGGTGGAATCGCGCATCGCCTTCTTCACTTCGTCCGGCAACCCGTCCCAAACATCGCTATTGAAGTTAAGCGAAAAACCATTGACCCCCCCGAGGGTGGCATCATAGGCAAACGGTGCCGGTTCACAGAGTTTGAACGCGCCAGCGCCTTGCCGCCAGACGATCATGGCTTCGTAAATGCCGGTGTTCAGGCTGTTATAGGCATCGGCGAGATTAGTCTGCACGCCGGCGGCGCCGATGGCCGTGACCCATGGCAGGTTCGGACCTGCCGCACCAACTTTGAGCCCCTTCACCTGGTCGATACTGGTGATCGGTTTGGCCGACCACAGCATGTAGTTATCAACCGCGCCCGTGGGTGCCAATGCGACCTGATTGAAATTCTTCAGCCATACGTCATTGTATTGCGGAAACGTGTCGACCATTTTCTGTGTGACGCGGCTGATCAGTTCAATGTCATTCGACACGAACGGCGTTTTGAACGACACGTCGTACAACGGCACCTTATCGGCATGGAACGCCGTCACGATAACGCCGAGATCGCCGAGGCCCGTTTCAACGCCTTCGAGTTCGCCACGGGGCTTCACGATTTGGCCGCTGATACCTCTGTTCCAGTTGATCTTGAAATTGCCGGTCTTGGCAAGCTGCGCGTCGACTGCCGGAATGTAGGCGTCAACCAGCGCACCGATCCAGGTCGCGGGTGGCGGATAGCCGGAGATCGCGGTGAGATTGATTGTTTGTTGTGCCGATGCTGGCACAGTCGCGACTGCCGTCGCGGCAACCGCAGCCGCAATAGCCAGTGCGGCAACGTTTGGTCTTGAGTGCTTGGGCATTTAAACCTCCCTTATATATTTCCCAAAAAACTATTTATAGGCTACTGGCAATCATCCAGCAACGCCGCCCCAACTCTCATCGAGATTTCGTGAGCATGCGGAGACATCGGTCCGCGCCTAAAACAGGCCTCTGATGACGCTACATCGATCCGACAATATCGCCTCAGATACGACCGGTTTACGGGCGATTCCCAAGGGCATCTGGGCACTGGGTCTGGTCAGTCTTTTCATGAACACCTCGTCGGAATTGATCTATAGCCTCCTGCCGGTCTTCATGGTGAAGACGTTGGGCGCCAGCATGCTCGCGATCGGCTTGATAGAAGGCATTGCCGAGGCGACCGCGTCGATCACCAAGGTGTTCTCCGGCACGCTCAGCGACTATCTGGGCCAGCGCAAATTTCTCACCGTCGTCGGCTACGGGATCGCGGCGGCCACCAAACCCTTATTCCCGCTCGCTTCTTCGATCGGGTCGGCATTGTGTTCGCGGCGCTGGCGCTGTTCGGGTTGCTGGTTGTGCAGCAGCGGCCGTTGGCAGATTCGCGCTCCGGCTAATTAGCGCCTTACCATCCCGAAGCTGAAGCCCCGGGCCAGGTGTTTTCGGATCAACAGGCCAATGAAGACCAGTGGAATTGTGATGCCGACCGACAGCGCCGCTTGCCGGCCATAGACCCGACCTTCGGTCGAGCCCTGATATTTCGACAGCTC
>JABDJY010000023.1 GCA_013003285.1 Alphaproteobacteria bacterium
GGGCGCCCGCCGACAGCCAACCCCAAGCGCTACGCCCGGGCAGCGCCACCGCCCGGCTCGCCGACATATTCGACGCACAGGAACAATCGGCGGGCGAAAAACCCGAGCCTCACTGACCGTCTCCCTCTATAGTCACCCCCCATGCAACTCTCCGTATTCGATATTATTACCGAAGCTATCAGCGACACCTGGGCCAACCGCCGCGACCTGGCGACGTTCGCCTTCCTGCCGGTGCTCATGTTGGCGATCATCGGCACCCTGATGGCGGGCGTCATCGGCGATCCAAGAATCATCTTCGAGAATCCCGGCGAGGTACCTCCGGAGGTGATCGCCCGCATGTTTTTTGGCTCCATCATCAACTGGATGTTCGGACTGCTGTTTTACACCCTGTTTGCGGTTGCCTGGTATCGGCGAAATCTTATCGGCCTGGAAGCGACCACCCTGGGGGTGGCCATGCGGTGGAGCGGACGGCAATGGCGTTTCTTCCGCCGCTTGCTGCTGCTGATCATCAATCTGTTTGGCGTGCTGTTCATTCTGTCGGCCCTGCTGTCCAACGTTATGCCGCTTGCGCCGGTTCTCAGCGCGCTTCTGATCGTCATTGGCCTCATTTATGCCCGCGCCGCCTTGGTGTTTCCCGCGCTCGCCACCGACACGCCGATGACGTTCTTCGAATCGGTGAAGCTCACCAACGGCAATAGCTGGCGCATGATGATGGCAATTGTCGTGCTGCCATTCGCGGTGATGCTGTTCGGCGGCATCGCGGTCCTGGTCATCGTCTCACCGCTGGCCAATCTGGTCGGATCGTCGGTGACGGCGCAGTTCCTGGTCTCGCTGATCGCCCAATCGGTGAACTATATCGGCTTCGCCATCGGCATCACCGCCCTGTCGCTGGCCTACAGGCAGCTTACGGCGTAGGGATTCCGCCTAAAGCACGTCGCGCAGCATCGCCACCAAGGGCTTGTCGGCCGGCGGCATGGGGTAGTCGCGCATCTCGTTGGGGCGTACCCAGGCCAGTTCCTGGCCCTCGACCGGCTGTGGCGTGCCGGTCCAGACGCGACATACAAATAGCGGCATCAGCAGGTGGAAATCGTCATAGCCGTGGCTGGCGAAGGCGATGGGCGCCAGGCAGCTTTCCACCGTGTCGATGGCCAGTTCCTCGCGCAATTCGCGGATCAACGCTTCTTCCGGCGTCTCACCTTCCTGCACCTTGCCGCCGGGAAACTCCCACAGACCGGCCATGGCTTTGCCGGCCGGCCGTTGCGCCAGCAGGATGCGGTCGTCGGCGTCGACCAGGGCGGCGGCGCTGACCAGCAGAAGCGGCGGACTTGGCATCGCCGGGCGCTAGCTCCGATAGTCGGCGTTGATGGTGATGTAGCCGTGGGTAAGATCGCAGGTCCACACGGTGGCCCGGCCGCGGCCGACCCCGACATCGATGCTGATGTCGATCTCGTCGCCCTTCATGTGGCGGGCCACCGGCGCCTCGTCATAGCCGGGCATCAACTGGCCATTCTCGGTGATCTGGATGCCGCCGATGGCAATCGACAGCCGGTCCCGGTCGGCCTTCTCGCCGGCCTTGCCGACCGCCATGACGATGCGGCCCCAATTGGGATCCTCGCCGGCGATGGCGGTTTTGACCAGCGGTGAATTGGCGATGGCGAGGCCGATGGCGCGGGCCGCCCGCTTCGATTCGGCGCCACGCACATTGACCGTAACAAATTTCTGCGCGCCCTCGCCGTCGCGCACGATCTGCTGCGCCAAATCGGTGCAGACGCCTTCGAGCGCCGCGTAGAAATCCGCCAACACCGGGTCGTTGGCGCGGCTGATCCGCGGTTGGCCTTTGGCCTGGCCGGTGGCGCAGAGCAGCACGGTATCCGATGTCGAGGTATCGCCATCGACGGTGATCGAATTGAACGAGGCGTCGGCGGCCCGGCGCAGCAGTTTTTGCAAGATCGGCGCGGGCAGACGCGCATCGGTGAAGACAAAGCCCAGCATGGTGGCCATGTCGGGCGCGATCATGCCCGACCCCTTGGCGAAGCCCGATAGGGTGACTTCGGTAGTGCCGATCTTCGCCGTGCGCGAGGCGCCCTTGGGGAAGGTGTCGGTGGTCATGATCGCCTCGGCCGCCGGCTGCCAGGCGCGCACGCCCAGCCCGCGGCGAACCGTGGTCAGCTTACTGGCGATGAAATCCGGCGGCACCGGCTCGCCGATCACCCCGGTCGAAGCGATGTAAATTTCGTCGCGCCGGCACCCCAATAGCTTGGCCGCAGCGGCGACGGTGTTGGTGACCACCCGATCGCCGGCATTGCCAGTAAAAGCATTGGCATTGCCGGAATTGACCACGATGGCCCGCGCCCGGCCCTTGGGCAGTATTTTGCGGCACCAATCGACCGGCGCCGACGGGCAGCGCGAGCTCGTCAGCACGCCGGCGATGGTGCTGCCCTTGGCCAGTTCGGCGAGCATCAAATCCTTGGAACCGCTGGGTTTCAACCCGACGGCGCGGCCCGATAGGCGCACCCCGGCGACCGGTTTGATTTTTGGAAACCCCTTGGGTGCTAGCGGCGAGACCGCCGCAATACCAGACTTACTCATAACAACTATCGCCCCCGCATTCGATCAGGGGCGACGTCGCGGCCGGCGCTGCTATTTAGTCGCAGCGCCTCCGGCTGGCGTTTCCCCGGCTGGCGTACCCCCGGACGGTGTGCCATCGATATTAAAGGTCTCGATCTCGGCACCCGCCCGCAATTCCGCCATATGCGCGGTGATGAACTCGCGCGTCAACAATTCTTCGATCTGCGCCCGCGATTCGGCAAGATTGGCCGGCGGTTGACGGCGTTTATCGACTGTTTTGATGACATGCCAGCCGAATTGCGTCTTCACCGGGTCGGGTCCCACTTCGCCTATTTCCAAGGCGAACGCGGCGGTCGCGAACGGCTCCACCATGGCCTCGCGGCCGAAATAGCCCAGATCACCGCCGCGCGGCCCGGTCGGTCCGGTCGAACGTTCGCGCGCCAGGGCGGCAAACTCAGCGCCATCGGCCAGTTCCTTGAGGATTGCCTCACCCTCTTCCTGGGTTTCCACCAGAATGTGGCTGGCGCGGACTTCCTCGGGCCCTTCCGCGTTGCCGATGGTTTCCTCGTAAACGCGCAAGATTTCTTCTTCCGTGACCTGCTCGTCGATCTTGCCCTCGATATAGGCCTGTTGAATCGCGGCCCCTTCGAAGGCGCGAACCTGCGCCTTTACCTCTTCGCTGTTGTGAAGGTCCTGCGCCCGCCCGGCGACCTCCATTAAACGATTGGTGACAAGCTGTTCGATGAGCTGCGGTAAAATAACGTCGATGGGAATCTGCTGATATTGCGCCGGTAGACGCTGAAATGCGGTTCGCACATTCGATTGGTGAATCTCGTGACCATTGACGATGGCGACGACAGGATCATCGCTCGGCTTGGTATCCTGCGCAAAAACCGCGGCAGACCCAGCCATTACAAATGTGGCGACCAACGCCGCCCCGAAAAGGGGGTTCATGAATAGATGTTTCATAATAGGGGCTCCGGACGTTCCAGCCAGAATCGATCGGCCGCGAACGGTATGGTATCGATTAACAAAAACGGCATAATGCCAGCCGCCGAATACAGTGCCGATATCGGCGTCCCGCCTCAAGGGCCGACCGGCAAGCCTTAGTATCTCACACGGTAATGTGATTAACCAAACCGCGACTGTTAGCATCCTGGCAAGCAAGGTTGGTTAACTGCTTCATACGGTTAGCGGATCGTCGTTGACAGTCGCATCGACGGCCCCTAGACAAGACGCCATTAATTCCCATCTTTCAGGGCGTATACGAAACGCTGCGCTGCAAAGACAGTGCACCCCCCTGTCAGCGGCATCTCGGCCGCTGCGGACACCGCGAAGGAATGATTTGGCCGGATGGTAGTCAGTCTCCCTAAACAGTTCGCCGAACCGGCAAACGACATCAAGCAGTTGTCGGAAAAAGTCGACGCCATAAACGCGCTTGAGCCGACGCTCGAAGTCTTAAGCGATTACGAGCTGCGCGCGCGCACGAAAGCGCTGCGCCAGCGAATCGCCAATGGCGAAACAAAGGAATAAATTGGCCGGATGGTAGTCAATCTCGTAAAAAAGATCGTTGGCTCGGCTAACGACCGTTATCTCAAGCGGCTGGCCAAGGATGTCGATGCGATTAACGCGCTTGAGCCGACGCTCGAAGCCTTGAGCGATGACGAGCTGCGCGCGCGCACCGATATGTTGCGCCAAAAAATAGCCGACGGCGCCTCGCTCGACAGCCTGCTGATCGAAGCGTTCGCAACAGTCCGCGAGGGCGCCAAGCGCACCTTGGGTCAGCGCCATTTCGATGCCCAGCTGCTGGGCGGCATGGTGCTGCACAATGGCATGATCTCCGAGATGAAGACCGGCGAGGGCAAGACCCTGGTGGCCACTTTGGCGGTCTATCTCAACGCGCTCGAAGGCAAGGGCGTCCATGTGGTCACGGTCAACGACTATCTGGCCGAGCGCGACGCCGGCTGGATGGGGCAAGTCTATGAATTTCTCGGCCTCAAAGTCGGCATCATCATGCATGGCCTGTCCGACGAAGAGCGCCGCGAGGCCTATGCGGCCGATGTGACCTACGCCACCAACAACGAGCTCGGCTTCGATTATCTGCGCGACAATATGAAGTTTCATCTCGACGAGATGGTGCAGCGCGAATTCAATTTCGCCATCGTCGACGAGGTGGATTCGATCCTCATCGACGAGGCCCGCACACCGTTAATCATCTCCGGCCCGGTTGAAGATTCATCGGAGGCCTATCGCCAGGTCGATGTCATTATCCCCAACCTGGTCGCGGAAGATTACGAGATCGACGAGAAGGCCCGCGCCATCACCATGACCGACGAGGGTGTCGAACACGCCGAGCAACTGCTCGCCGACGCCGGCCTATTGGAAGCCGGGGTCAGCCTCTACGACATCAGCAGCGTTAGCACGCTTCACCATGTCAACCAGGCGCTGCGCGCCCATAAGCTCTTCGCCCGCGATACCGATTATATCGTCAAGGACGACAAGGTCGTCATTATCGACGAATTCACCGGCCGCATGATGGAAGGCCGGCGTTATTCCGACGGGCTGCATCAGGCGCTCGAGGCGAAGGAAAACGTCTCGGTTCAGAACGAGAACCAGACCCTGGCCTCGATCACCTTCCAGAATTATTTCCGCATTTATCCCAAGCTTGCCGGCATGACCGGTACGGCGATGACCGAGGCGGGCGAGTTCGCCGAGATCTATGAGCTTGAAGTCGTCGATATTCCGACCAATAAGCCGATGGTGCGCGAAGACAAGAACGACGAGGTCTACCGCAGCCTCGACGAGAAATATAACGCCATCACCGAACTCATCGCCGACTGCCACAAACGCCAACAGCCAGTGCTGGTCGGCACGGTGTCGATCGATAAGTCGGAGCAGGTTGCAGCGGTTCTGAAGAAAAGGAAGATACCGCACCATGTGCTGAACGCCCGTTATCACGACCAGGAAGCCATGATCATCGGCCAGGCAGGCGAGCCCGGCGCGGTCACTATCGCCACCAACATGGCGGGCCGCGGCACCGATATTCAGCTCGGCGGTAATGTGGATATGCGCGGCGCCCAGGAATTGGCCGATATAGACGACCCGGCGGAATTCGACCGTCGGCGCGCGGAAATCGAAGCCGACGTCGCCGCCAAGCGCGCGTTGGTACTGGGCACCGGCGGCCTACAGATTATCGGCACCGAGCGCCACGAAAGCCGGCGCATCGACAATCAGTTGCGCGGCCGCTCCGGCCGTCAGGGTGATCCCGGACGCTCGCAATTCTTCCTGTCGCTGGAAGACGATTTGATGCGCATCTTCGGGTCCGAGCGCATGGATTCGATGCTGCAGAAGCTTGGCCTGGAAGAAGGCGAGGCGATCGTCCATCCGTGGATCGATAAGGCGCTTGAAAAGGCGCAGCAAAAAGTCGAGGCGCGCAACTTCGAAATCCGGAAGCAGCTGCTCCAGTACGACGATGTAATGAATGACCAGCGCAAGGTCATCTACGAACAGCGCAAAGATTTGATGCGGGTCGATGACGTTTCGGAGACCATCGAAGATATGCGCGCCGAGACTTTGGAAGACACGGTAAAGCGTTGCATCCCGGAAAAAGCCTTCGCCGAGCAGTGGGACACGGACCTGCTGCACGAGGAAATCTTACGCCTGTTCGGCATCGACGCCCCGATCGGCGATTGGGCCAAGGAAGAAGGCATCGCCGACGAAGAAATGCTCGATCGGCTGTCCAAACTGGTCAACGAGAAGGCAGCGGCGAAAACCGCGCAGTTCGGGCCAGAGCTGATGCGCATGGCCGAGAAAAACCTGCTGCTACAAATCCTCGATCAATATTGGAAAGACCATCTGCTGCGCCTCGATCATCTGCGCCAGGGCATCGGTTTGCGCGCGTTCGGCCAGAAAAATCCGCTCAACGAATACAAGCGCGAAGCCTTCGATATGTTCAACGAAATGTTGGGCCGCCTGCGCGAGGGTGTCACGTCGCTGCTGAGCCATATCGAGATCCAAGTGG
>JABDJY010000121.1 GCA_013003285.1 Alphaproteobacteria bacterium
CGGCCGGGCAGTTCACCCATTCGCCCTCATGCGCTTGTAAGGCGACTTTCTGCCCGTCGGGTGAGATCCAGGTGCCGTCGCCATGCTGTTTGCTGTCGACGAATTCGCCCTTCCATTGGTGGCCCTCCCATCCGGCGGTTCTCCAGGTAAATGTTCCCCGGCCGGCGATTTGATCGTTCTGCCAGTCGCCCTCATAGGTGTAACCGTCGGCGGAATGAAAAGTTCCCGTCCCGTGTTTTGCGTCGTTCTTGAAATCGCCGTCATAGCGGTCCCCGTCGGCGAAAAAATACGTTCCCAACCCGTTCACGACGCCGTCTTTATATTGTCCCGCATACTGATCGCCATCGTTCCACGTCATTCTGCCCCGCCCGTGTTGCTTGCCGTTTTTCCAGGCGCCGTCATAACGGTGACCCTCGGCGAAGATGAGGACGCCCTGGCCGTTCATATTGCCGTCCTTGAATTCGCCCTCATAGCGGTTGCCGCTGGGGAAGGTGAAAATGCCGTGTCCGTTCTTGAGACCGTTTCGGTACTCGCCCACGAATGACGCGCCGTCAAATCCGGCGGCGTCGACGTGTCCGTGAAACTTTCCTTTTTTCAGGGTTCCCTTGATTCTCGCACTATCGCCTCTGCGCGTTTCGACGAGCACGCCCTCACCATGGGCTTTGCCCGATATGCAGGCGCCGCTCCAGCTATAGCGCGCCGTGGAATCAACACTGCCCCAGACAAAGCAATTGGTTCTTCCCCCTAGTCTGACCCATTGATGATACGAGGCGACAGCGGTCGGATTTCCCTCGATGACGCTTGACGCTGTACGCATCGCGAAGACCCCGACGATCACCAGGACGGCTAATAATCCCCATACGGTTTTCAACATGGCGGCGGCCCGTTTGTTACGCGGTTCCGCCCAAAGCTGCACGAAGGGGGTTTTCGATTCCTAAAAACGAGGCGTTCTTCATCTGGCATTTTAGATAATCGACCGGGCGCGGTTGCCGGCCAGCACGGCTGTAAGCCTGTGTTACAGCCTCATAATCGGAGGCGCGCCGCCGCTGAGACTAGCCAGTATTTTATGAAATGGACGGCAAGCGGCCGCCGGGGTCGAAGCCTCAGCACCATGAATAACGCATTTGGCTAATTCGGCTCGTTATGTCCGAAAATGGCATGATCGCCCCTTGAATCGCTGCCGGGGTAGGCACGTAAGCTTTTTCCGGAAAACGTGCAGGTCCGCGTCTCGATGCTTTGCCGTGGGCTGGCAATCGGGTGCGTGGGGCCGCTTTCGTAGAATACACCATCCTTCGACAAGCTCAGGATGAGGAGAAATTAGTGTTGTCGCTCCACAACCCTCATCCTGAGCCTGTCGAAGGACGAGGGTTGCCGCGCTACCAAAGCTGTTCCGAGGCCATCGCCGCGCCTTCGGCCAGCGAAGCCATTTTCATCCACACGATGTTGCGGTCGACCTGCACCCGGCCGGCGAAGGTGCCGAAGCCGCAATCGACCCCGGCCATGACGCGTTCGCGCCCGACAATGTTGGCGTAGTTCAGGATACGGTCGGCGACCAGTTCCGGATGCTCGACGAAATTGGAGGTGGAATCGATCACGCCGGGGATGATGATCTTGCCGTCGGGCAGATCCACATCGCGCCACACCTTCCATTCATGTTCGTGGCGCGGATTGGCACCGGGGAACGACACCGCGCCGGGCTTGGCCTTCATGACGATATCGACGATGTCCTTCAGCGGCACATCTTCATGGTGCGGGCCCAAGGTGCTCGACCAACACAGATGCATGCGCATGCGCTCGGCCGGGATATTTTCGATCGCATGGTTGAGCGCCGCCACATGCATGGCGATCTCCTTGCGGAAGTCGGTGAGGCTCAAATCGCGAAATACAGTATGGCGGCTCAGCGCCAGATCGGGGCAGTCGAGCTGCAGGATCAGGCCGGCGTCGACGATCGCCTCATACTCTTGGCGCATCACATCGGCGAGGGCGAAAATATATTCTTCTTCAGTGGGATAATAGATATTCTTTAAGTAACGCGCGATTTGCCCAGGCGACGGCGATGTCATGAAAGCCTCGCCCGATTCGGCCGCCGTGACCACGCTTTTGGCGCGCGCGATATCGACCTCGGCGGCGGCCCAATCCTTCCAGCCCACCGGGCCGGAACAGGTCGGCCGGTTCTGCAGCGGCGAGGCAAAGCGCGACAGCATCTCCGACAATTCGGGAAAGCCCTCCTCGCCGGTGCCTAGCGGCGGCGAGCTGGGACCGTCATAGCCGCTCAACCGGTCTTTGACGTGCGAGGTGTAGTCGGGCCGTCCCTGTTCGCCGTCATTGATGATGTCGATGCCCGCCGCGATCTGCTTCTGCACCACATCGGCGATGGCGTCGGTCACGACCGCGTCCAGTTTATCGGCCTGGGCGCCACGGTTCGCTTCTTCGGCCAGCAGCAACTCGACCACGTCGGGCGGGCGCGGCAGGCTGCCGGTATGAGTCGTGAGAATGCGATCGGTGCTGTGTTTCATAATTGGTTTCTCTGACTTTCAGGGGGGCAAAAGAAAACGGCGCCGGATGAACCGGCGCCGTTAATTCTTCGCTAGTGCGCGCTGATGCGCGCGATGGCGCGGTGCTTACCGGCCGCCGACATTAACTTCGACGCGGCGGTTCTTCGGTTCCGCCACACCGTCAGCCGTTCTGACGTCGGGGAAATCCTCGCCATAGCCTTCGATCTTCATGAGATCGGCGGCCACGCCGCGGATCCGCAGAGCGGCGGCGACGACCCGGGCGCGTTTTTCCGACAGCGCTAGGTTCGACGCCGCGGAGCCTTCGGTATCGGTATAGCCCGAGACCACGACGCGCGGTTCCTTGAACTCACCCACATGGCCGGCGGCTTCGGTGACGGCGGCGTTGGCCTCGGCGTCAAGCTGGGTGCCCCCGGTCGGGAACAGAATCTTGAACAGCTTGCCTTTAAC
>JABDJY010000122.1 GCA_013003285.1 Alphaproteobacteria bacterium
GGCCCACAAAGCGCCGGCGCGGTGCCGGGACCGGCCTGCTACGGACAGGGTGGGGACAAGCCGACGGTGACCGATGCGGCGCTGACGCTCGGCTATCTCGATCCGGAATTCTTTCTCGGCGGCGCCATGGCGTTGGACATCGCGGCGGCGCGCCGCGCAGTCGATAGCGACGTGGCTCAACCCATGGGCCTGTCGCTGGAGGACGCGGCGGCGGCCATCATCAGTATCGCCACGGAAAATATGGTGCAGGCGATTGTCGATATCACCGTCAATCAGGGCATCGATCCACGCGAGGCCATGTTGATCGGCGGCGGCGGCGCGGCGGGCCTCAACTCGATTGCGATCGCCCGGCGGCTCGGGTCCCCGCGCGCGATTATTCCTGAAGTGGGTGCCGCCTTGAGCGCTGCTGGCGCCATGATGTCGGATCTGAGTTCTCAGTACCGCCGCACGCTGTTCATGACGTCGGAGGCGTTCGACCGCGACGCGGTAAACCGGCTGCTCGATCAGTTGGAAGAGAGTTGCCAGAGCTTCATCGCAGGTCCTGGCGCCGGCGCCATCGACACCAGCGTCGAGTTTTTCGCCGAAGCGCGCTATCCCGAACAGGTCTGGGAGATCGAGGTGCCGATCGCCAGCCGTAGATTTAATGATGAGGCTGATGTTTCAGCCTTGGTTGAAGCATTTCACGCGGCGCATCAGGACATCTTCGCCATCAACGACCCGGGGTCCGGCATCGAGGTGGTGGGCTGGACCGCCGCGGTCAAATGCCGGTTGCGGGAAAGCGAAAGCGGTTCATTGATCGCCGCCGATGCGGCCACGGTAATCGATGGCTCCCGCCAGGCCTATTTTTCGGGCACCGGTTTCGTCGATACGACGGTCCGACGGTTCGAGACCATGGCGGTTGGTGAAAAGCTCGCCGGGCCGGCCATCGTCGAATCCGCCTTCACCACCGTTGTCGTCGATCCCGGCGCGACGGCGGAACGGCGGGCCTCGGGCAGCCTGTCGATTGACCCGGGCGCGGGCGATCCGGGAGCGGCATGATGGCGAACGAAACCACTGAGCGCATCGACGGGGTCAAGCTGGCTCTACTGTCGAACCGGCTGGAGGGCATCTCGCGCAAGATGGGTAATACGTTGATGCGCACCGGGCGTTCCGGCGTGTTGAACATCGCCCGCGATTTCTCTTGCTGTATTCTGACCGGCGACCATGAGTTGGTGGCGGTCGCGGAAAGTCTGCCAATCCATGTGCTGTCGGGCCCCGACATCATGGCGGCTTCGATGCAGGAATTTCATCCCGAGCTCAAGCGCGGCGACGCGTTTCTGCACAACTCGCCCTATCACGGCTGTTCCCACCCGGCCGATCACACCATCCTGGTGCCGGTGATCGATGATGACGGTATCCACCGCTACACGGTCGCCGCCAAGGCGCATCAGGCCGATATCGGCAACTCGATCCCGACCACCTATCACGGCACTGCGCGCGATGTGTATGAAGAGGGCGCGTTGATCTTTCCGGCCACCAAGGTGCAGGAAAATTACGAAACCAATATGGATATCGTGCGTATGTGCCGCATGCGTATCCGGGTGCCCGATCAGTGGTGGGGCGATTTCCTGGCGATGATCGGGGCGGCGCGGATCGGCGAGCGCGAAATCCTCGAACTCGGCAAGGAGGTTGGCTGGGACACGCTGGCGGCGTTCGATCAGCAATGGTTCGACTATTCCGAACAGCGCATGGTGTCGGCGATCCGTAGTCTGCCGGCGGGCACCGCGACCCGCCAGTCGACCCATGACGCCATTCCCGGCACGCCGGACGAGGGCATCACCATCACCTCGAAGGTCACGGTCGATCCCGAGGCCGCGATGGTCACCGTCGATTTGCTCGATAATCCCGACGCGCTGCCCTGCGGGCTCAACCTGTCGGAAGCCTGCGCCCGCACCGCCGCCATGGTCGGCGTGTTTAATTCCATCGACCATACGGTGCCCAAGAACGCCGGCGCCTTTCGCCGCCTTAACATCCTGCTGCGCGAAGGCTCGGTGTGCGGTATTCCTAAGCATCCCACATCCTGTTCGGCGGCGACCACCAATGTGGCCGATAGGGTCTCAAACCCCACCCAGGCGGCCATGGCGGAGATCGCCGACGGGTTGGGCCTGGCCGAGTGCGGCGGCATCATGACCCCGGGCCTCGGCGTTATCTCGGGCACCGATCCGGCCAATGGCGAGCCCTATGTGAACCAGATCATGCTGGCCTTTACCGGCGGGGCAGGCGGTCCCAACGCCGATTGCTGGCAGACCATCTGCCATGTGGGCAATGGCGGGCTGTGCTACTACGACAGCGTCGAACTCGACGAGTTGCGCCACCCGATCTATGTGCATGCGCGAAAGTTCGCCGCCGATACGGAAGGGGCGGGTCGGTTTTGCGGCGCGCGCTCGGCCTACAGTGAATATGGACCGATCCGCGGCAATATGGATGTGGCCTATGTCAGCGACGGCGCCATTAATAATGCAAAAGGCGTGCGCGGCGGCGCCAATGGTACGCCCGCCGGCCAGTACAAACTTTCGCGTAACGGTGACCGGATCGATTTACCCAATGTGGGGGTAGTGACCCTTGAGACCGGCGAGCGCATCGTTTCGCAAACCACCGGCGGCGGCGGTTATGGGGCGCCGACCGAGCGCGATCCCGATATGGTCCGCCGCGACGTGGCGGAAGGTTATGTGAGCGTCACGCGGGCGCGTGACGTCTATGGCGTGGTTCTCAATGCATCGGGCGCCGTCGATATCGCGGCGACGGTAGCTCTCCGATCGCAGGCCTAACCGAGATGGGCGTACCCAAGGTTAGAAAAGTTTACAGACATCTCCGATTCTTAGTGGTCGGCACTCCGGACCTGAAAACGCACACATTATACTTTGACGATGTAGACAAAATTCAATCCGATTTCAAAGAGCACGCGGAAGCGTATGCGAGATTCAGAAATTACTGCGAGAATTACAACGACGAAGATGGTGCCAAATACACGATGGGCGACTTCAACTTTGCTAGCGATCTTCAGAGGTCGATCGACAAACGCCTGCAGTACGGCCAGGCATTCTTTAGCGATGTTTTGGAGGAGCTCATGCGCCGAGAAGGAGTGGACGTAAACTGGGGTAAAAACTGGAGTAAACCGTCCGATGATCGGTGAACCCAGTGGGGGCGGCGTTCAGCTCGCCCTGATGAGCAATCGCCTCGAAGGCATCGTGCGCAAGATGGCGAATACGTTGCTGCGCACAGGTCGGTCCGGCGTGCTCGCCATGGCGCGCGATTTTTCCTGCTGCATCGTCACGGCCGAGGACGAGTTGCTGGCGGCGGCGGAAAGCCTGCCGATCCATGTGTTGTCGGGCCCCGACCTGATGGCCAAGTCCATGAAGGCGATGCATCCGAACTTTAAGCGCGGCGACGCCTTTCTGCACAATTCGCCCTATCATGGCTGTTCCCATCCCGCCGACCACACGATCCTGGTGCCGGTGATCGACGATGATGGCATCCATCGTTTCACGGTCGAGGCGAAGGCCCATCAGGCCGATATCGGCAATTCGATCCCGACGACCTATTTCGGTGGTGCGCGCGACGTGTACGAAGAAGGCGCGCTGATCTTTCCCGCCGTGCAGGTTCAGCGCGACTACGAAAATATCGAGGACATTATTCGCATGTGCCGGTTGCGCATCCGCGTGCCCGATCAATGGTGGGGCGATTATCTGGCGATGGTCGGTGCGGCGCGTATCGGCGAGCGCGAGATATTGGCGCTCGGCCGAGAGATCGGCTGGGACGCGCTGGAGAGTTTCGTGCGCGATTGGTTCGATTATGGCGAACGGCGCATGGATCAGGCGATCCGCGCCATCCCGTCGGGCGCGGCGGAGCATGAGAGCACCCATGATGCCTTCCCCGGCACGCCGGAAGAGGGCATTACGATCAAGAGTAGGGTCGCAGTCGATACGGAAAACGGCCGGGTCGCCGTCGATCTGCGCGAAAATCCCGATTGCCTGCCCTGCGGGTTGAACCTGTCGGAGGCCTGCGCGCGCACCGCGGCCATGGTCGGGGTGTTCAACTCGATCGATCACACGGTGCCGAAAAACGCCGGAGCCTTCCGCCGCCTCGATATTCATCTGCGCGAAGGCTGTATCGTCGGCATTCCAAAACATCCGACGAGCTGTTCCGTGGCGACCACCAACATTGCCGACCGAGTGGCCAACGGCGTGCAGGCGGCGATGGCGCAGTTGGCCGATGGGGTCGGCATGGCCGAGTGCGGCGCCATCAGCCCGCCGGCGACCGGCGTCGTGTCGGGGATCGATGCGCGCAGCGGCAAGCCCTTCGTCAACCAGATCTTTCTCGGCAAGACCTGCGGTGCGGCGTCGCCGCACGCCGATGCGTGGCAGACCATTTCCCATGTGGGCAATGGCGGCATGTGTTTCATGGATTCCGTCGAACTCGACGAGTTGCGCCACCCGCTCTATGTGCGCGAGCGCGGTTTCGTTGCCGATACGGAAGGCGCCGGGCGTTTCTGCGGTTCGCGCACATTCCATGCGGCCTACGGTTCGCGCGGCGGGGCGATGGACGTGATCTACAACAGCGACGGCAATATGAACGGCCCCAAGGGCGTGCGCGGCGGCGGCGAAGGCGGTCGGGCGCATCAACACAAACTCGACCGCAACGGCAATCAGGTGGCGGTGCCCCAAGTCGGCCGCGTCACCCTGGACGAGGGCGAGATGATTGTTTCCTATTCCAGCGGCGGCGGCGGATACGGCCTACCCATCGAGCGCGATCCGGACATCGTCGCCCGCGACGTGTCGGAAGGTTTTGTCAGCGTCGAGCGCGCCCGCGAGGTCTATGGCGTGGTGATCGACGAGGCTGGCGGCGTGGTCTACCCTGAAACCGAGGCGCTTCGTGCCGCCACAGAATAGCAAGGCGAATAGGGGGTAACATGACGCGCGACGTACCGATTGGCGGCAGCTGTGATCCCAAATTCGCCGCCGTTGAAGACGTGTTCCGCCGCAATATGGCCGAAGGCGATGCGCAGTGCGGCGAGGAGGTCGGTGCCTGCGTTTCCATCGTGGTCGCGGGCGAGACGGTGGTCGATTTGTGGGGCGGCTATCGCGATGCGGCGCGCACCCAAGCATGGCAGCCCGACACCATCACTTGCATGATGTCCGTCACCAAGGCCTGCGCCTCGATCTGTCTGTTGACCCTGGTCGACCGCGGGCTGGTCGATCTTGAGGAAAAGGTCGCCCATTACTGGCCCGCATTCGGTCAGAACGGCAAGGAGACCATGAGTGTTCGCACGCTGATCTCCCACCAGTCCGGCGTGATCTATGCCGACGCCGCTCCGGCCGGCTCGCTGTGGCAGGACGGCGTGGTCGAACATGCGCTGGAAGTGGCCGCGCCGGAATGGGAACCGGGCACCGCTGGCTCCTACCATTCGTTCACCTACGGTCCCCTGGTCAGCGGCTTGATCCGCCATGTGGATGGCCGCTCGGTCGGGCGCTTTTGGCGCGAGGAGATCGCCGAGCCGTTCGGTCTCGATTTTCATATTGGCCTCAACGATGGAGAAGTGGTGCGCGCCGCCGAGTTCATCGAGACCCCGGGTACCCCGTCGCGCGACGGCATCAAGGTGAACCCGGACTCGCCTTTGTTTCGGGCCTGGAACCCCCTGCCGAAGGACGAGGACTTTAATTCCGACGACTGGTTCCGCGGTGAATTCGCTTCCGCCAACGGCCATGGCAACGGGCGCGCCATCGCCACCTTGTATGGCGGTATTGTCAATGGCGGCGAGATCGCCGGCAAGCGTCTGCTGTCGGAAGCGGTTATTGCCGACGCCATTCGCGAGCATTGGGACGATATGGACCGCATGACCAATCGCCACTTCCGGTTCGGCTGCGGCTTCATGCTGTCCTGTCCGCCATTTCCGTTCGGCGGGCGGCGCGATAATTTCGGCCATACCGGCATTGGCGGAGCGGTGGGTTTCGGCGATCCGCACGCTAATCTGGGCTTTAGCTACTGCGGCAACCGCATGGCGCCAATCGCCGATCTGGGGCCGTTCGTACCGCCGATGATCGATGTCATGTACGAAGCTATTAATTAAGTATGTGAAGAGGTTAGGGGATGCAGTTAAAGAATAATATTGCCTTGGTCACCGGCGGCTCTTCGGGTATCGGTGCGGAGATTTGCGCGCTGTTTGCCGCCGAGGGGGCCACGGTCGCGGTGGTCGCCAGTCGCGATGTGGGCAAGGCGCAGAAAGTGGTCGATTCGATTCTCGCTGCGGGCGGCCAGGCGCAGGCCTTCGCCTGCAACGTTTCCGATACGGGTCAGATCGATACCCTCGTGGCCGACGTGACATCCGCCCTCGGCCCCATCGATATTCTGGTCAACGGCGCCGGCGTGTTCTATCCGACTAAGCTGGGCGAGACCCCGGAAGAGAATTATGACGACATCGTTGATACTTGTCTTAAGGGGGCATTTTTCATGTGCAACGCGGTGGGGCCGCAGATGCGCGACCGGGGCACCGGCAAGATCGTCAATTTCGGCTCCGCCGCCGGCGTGCAAGGCCGCAGCGCCTATATCGTCTATGGCGCAGCCAAGGCGGCAGTCATGCAGATGACCAAATCGCTGGCCTGCGCCTTGGCGCCCCATGGCATCAACGTCAATTGTATCGCGCCGGGTAACACCGCCACGCCGATGAACGAGAATGTGCGCACCGAAGACGCGTACGCGGCAACCCGCGAGATTATTGCCGAGCGCGCCTTGAGCGGCCGGCCGTTCTCCGACCCCAAGGAGATCGCCGCCATGGCGCTGTTCCTGGTGTCGGATGCGGGCAAACCCATGCACGGCGAGACGGTGATAATGGATGAAGGCGCCGGTCTCGGTTTCTAATTTATTCAATCGAACATAGGGAAGGTTACGCAAATGGAACTCAGAAACAGGGTCGCGCTCATCATCGGCGGATCGGGCGGCATCGGCGAAGCGATTGCGCGCAAGTTTGCTTCGGAAGGCGCGACCTGCGCCATCGTCGCCAGCTCGAATATCCGCAACGCCAACAAGATCGCGCGCGAAATCAAACGCAAGTCCAAGGGCTATACCTGCGACATCACCAAGCCGGCCGAGGTCAACAAGCTGGTGGCCAAGGTGCTGAAGAACCACGGCAAGATCGACATTCTGGTGAACTCCGCCGGTATCTTCGTGCCGACCCCGGCGGGCGGCACCAAGACGTCCGATCTGAACAAGATGATCGACGTGAATTTGAAAGGCACGCTGCATGTGATCAACGCCGTGGTGCCGCACATGAAAGAGCGCAAGCGCGGCAACATCATCAATATGGCCTCGGTCGCCGGAGTGCGGGCCTTGCCGCTCTATGGCGTCTATTGCGCCTCGAAGGCCGCCATCGTCATGTTGACCAAGGTGCTGGCGACCGAACTGTCGCGCGACGGCATCCACGTCAATTCGATCTCGCCCGGCAACACGGAATCGCCGATGAACGATTATGTGCGCAACGACCCCGAATATAAGCCGATCCTCGACTTCATGGAGAAGCTCACCCCGTCGGGCCGCACCTATTCGAAAGCCGAGGAACAGGCGGAAATGGCCATGTTCCTGGCCTCTCCGAAGACCGGCAAGGCCATCTACGGCGCCAATTTCGTGGTCGATGAAGGCTTCGCCGCGGGCCTGTTCGTCGCGGAGTAGGGGGCTTTAGCGAAGCGCCTGGCGCACTTCGCTGCAGACTTGTTCGACGGTCGAACGGTCTAAATATGGGTGCATGGGTAGCGATAACACCTCAGCGCAGAGTTGGCGGCTCCGCGGCAGTTCGTCGTCATCCCGGCGGAAGCGGCGATAGGCCTCAAAATCGCAAACCGGCGTCGCATAATAAATGGCTGTGCCGATCCCTGACGCCGAGAGGCGCGTGCGCAAGGCGTCGCGATGGGCGCTGCGTACCGTATAGACCGCCCATGCGCTTTTCCGGCCGGTGGGTATGTCGGGCACCTCGACGGCCCCGTCGAGAAATTCGCCGTACCAGCCGGCGATGGTGTCGCGGCGCGCCAGTTCATCGACAAAAAGATCGAAGCGTGCCAGCAGGATAGCCGCTTGTATCGTGTCCAGCCGACTGTTCATGCCGGGTTGCACGATGTTTTCGCGAGCGGCATCGAATCCATGGTGGCGCAACTCGCGAAATTTTGCCGCCATGCCGGAGTCCGTGGTCAAGATTGCGCCGCCGTCACCGAAACAGCCTAAGGGCTTCGTCGGGTAGAAGCTGATCGCCGTGATCGGCGCCAGCGTGCCCACCCGCGACGTACCGATCTGCCCGCCAAAACTCTGCGCGCCGTCGGCGATGAGCAATATGTCCTCTTCTGCCGCCAGGGTGGCGATCTCCTCGTAGCGTGCCGGCAGGCCGAAAAGATCGACTGTAATTACCGCCGCTGCGCGCAGTACACCTTCCCGGCGCACCGTCGCGATCTTCTCTCGCAGATGGACGGGGTCCATGGTCATGTGCGGCAGGGCGACGTCAATAAACATCGGCGTCGCCCCCGTGCTGACAACGGCCTCGGCCGTGGCGGCAAAGGTGAAGGCGGGGATGAAAACGGCATCGTGCGGACCGATCTCGTTTGCCATTAACGCGATTTTCAATGCATCGGTGCCGCTGGCCACGCCGACCGCCGCGGCAGCGCCGGAGAATTCCGCAAGCCGCTGTTCCAACTCGGCCACCTCGGGCCCGAGGATGAAATTGCCGCTGGCCAGCACCGCATCGAGGCGCGCGGTCAGCGCCGCGCCGGCGGCGTTCCGGATGGCGGTCATGTCGATAAACGGGATCATTGGGAATGCAGCAGGCCGTGTTGCTCGACGAGGCGGCGGTGGCTGCTCAGACTTTCCGACACGATGAGTGCCGTCGCCAGGGCTGCGCGGCCATCTTCTCCGGTCACCACCGGGGTGCCGCCGCTGCTCACACAGGTCAGGAAGCTTTGCAGTTCGGTGGCCAGGCTGTCGACTTCTTCGTAACTGATTTCGCGGATGTCGACAGGAAATTGCCCGGACGTGCCGGTGTTGTCGGACCGCCGCACGATACGCAGGCTTTTTTGATCAAAATCGACGGAAATGTAGCTGTCGGGCTGGAAAATGCGCATGCGCCGTTCCTGTTTCAGGCTGATACGGCTTGCCGTCAGGTTGGCGACGCAACCGTTGGCGAAGGTTATGCGGGTGTTGGCAATATCGACGCTGTCGGAAAAAACCGGCGCACCCACCGCGTCCACCGACTGCACCGGCTCGTTGACAATCCCGAGTGTAAGATCGATGTCGTGAATCATCACATCGAGAACCACGCTGATATCCGTGCCGCGTGACTGAAAAGGCGCAATGCGCACGGTCTCGATGAATAGCGGGCTGTGGACCTCCTGACGCAACGCTTGAAAGAGCCCGCTGAAGCGCTCGATATAGCCGCACTGCAGAATCAGGCTCCTGCCGTTTGCCCGCTGTATCAGATCGTCGGCATCGCCCAGATTGCCAGCGATTGGTTTTTCCACGAAGACATGAACTCCATGGTCGAGGAAGAATGCCGTGATCTCGTGATGGTGGCGGGTCGGCACGGCTACCGTTACCGCGTCGACATCGCCGACGAGGTCGCGATAGTCGGTAAGCGCATGCACACTATGTTTCTGCGCCAACCGTTGCGCCTGCGCTCCATCGATATCCACAACAGCGACTAACTCGGCGCCCGGCATCTGCGCCAGCTTTTCGGCGTGGAAGCTTCCAAAGTATCCGGCCCCCACAACCGATATGCGAATTGTCCCGTCAGCAGTCATCATGACGAAGACTTATACTCTTATGCTTTTGCTTATGTCTATTTTGCACGCTTAGCGTAAATACTTCCTGGCGTAGATGTTTGAATTCGATATTTTGCAGGAGACATAGATTGAATTGGCGATTTGCCGCCTTCTATTGTATGCGGCTTTGGGGCATGCCGTGCTGGCTACAAATCACTATTGCGGCTAGAATCTCCGCAGCGACACTTTGAATACGGAGACAGTGCCATGAGCGTTCAATTGAAAGCGGAAGACAGCGCGGGGGTGACCGAGGAAATCCCGGTACTGGATCTGGGGCCGTTCTTTGCGGGCGAAGAGGGAGCGGCGGAGAAACTGGCCGCCGAGCTGCGCTACGCCCAGGAGAATATCGGCTTTTACTTTGTCACCAATCACGGCGTGCCCATGGACCTCATCCGGCGCGGCTACGGTGAGCTGGAGCGGGTCTTTGCGCTGCCCGACGAAGAGAAGCTCAAGCTTCGGGCGACCGGCACACGGCCCGGCTACGTGCCGCCCAATTCGGTTGTCTATGTCACCTCGCCGGTGAATAAGAACACCAAGGCCGACTTGAACGAAGTGTTGCGCTACGTCAACGAACGGCCCGACGACCATCCCGGGCGCATCGCCGGACGTCGCTTTCACGGGCCCAATCCGTGGCCGGAGAATATGCCCGGCTTCAAGGAAACCATCAAAGAATGCCACCAGGCATTGGCCGCGCTGGGCCGGCGCATATTGCCGCTTTATGCCCTGGCATTGGACAAGCCGGCGGATTTCTTCGATCCGTTTTTTGACGATCCTCTGTGGACCACGCGCAACTCCCATTACCCGGTGGTCGAGGCGGAAGAAAATCAGTTCGGTATCTCGCCGCACCAGGATCATGGATTTATGACCTTGCTGCCGCTATCCGATGTGCCGGGTCTGGAAATCCGCACGCGGGCTGGCAATTGGATCAACGCCGACCATATGGGCGAGGACGCCATCATCATAAATACCGGCGAGTTTCTGAACCGCTGGACCAACGGCCGGTTCCTGGCGTCGCCCCATCGGGTCAATCCGCCGAAGAAAGACCGCTATTCCATGGCGCTGTTCTTCAATCCCAGCCCCGATACCATCGCCGATCCGCTCGACACCTGCGTGAGCGAAGATAATCCGGCGAAATTCGAGCCCATCAGCATCTACGACTATATGTGCTGGTACGTCGACCGCAACTACCCGCCGGAAGCTGGCGGCAAGCGCACCGACATCGAACCGAAGGGCATGGCGGCCGAGTAATCCGTAATTTGGAACGCCGGGCAAATATCCCTCTCCCGTCGGGAGAGGGTGGCGAACCAACAAAAACGTCCTAATCCTGAGCTTGTTCGGCTTCGCTGAGAGCTGCGGCAAAGGCAACCCACAGTATGGAATCTGCCTTCGTCGTCACCCCCACCTAAATCCTCCCCCATCAAGGGGGAGGACTTTGAACCGAGTCTCAGTCACCGCCGTGACTCCCTCCCCCCTTGTGGGGGAGGGTTGGGGTGGGGGGTGCCTTAGCCCGAAAATAAGCGGCGGTCGAGCAATCACGCGTAAGCGGTTTTCGGGCCCCAGTCGCTACCGCGGCCGTCGGGGGTCATGTCGAACACGCTCCATAGC